>JAOUPE010000205.1 GCA_029880025.1 Caldifarciminota bacterium | reverse complement strand
AAGCAGCGAATAAGAGTTGCCGCCTATTCGATTCGAACCAACGATTCCTAGTATTTTATATCGTTTACTTTTCATGCTTTATCCCTTTTTTCATCGTTCATTACTTTAGCACTCATTTATTCACTACATCTGAAAACTCATACATCAACTTCTAAATAAAACTAACGCAGACGCCGAAAATCAGGTTGGATATGAATATCCCATAAAACGGCAAGGTCTTTGCGTCCAGCAAACATATGTAATCCTGTTGTGTCATATGCGACAACTACGGTGCCGACCAAACGTTACTCTTGCCGAACTAGAGAAATACCCCAATTACGTATATCAAAAAGCTTAAGCTACCTTTCCGGTCTATTTTCGTCATAGAAATCATACTCAATCAGCAGGGGAAGAACCAGTTTTCATTACTGGCTCTTCCCTTTTTAATTTTGTTAATTATCGATTACTTCTACTATCTAAAGAGTATTAATCTCCTTGTTTGTGTATATCCTTCGGTTCGGAATTTTAGGAAGTAAATACCATTTGGGACATCTGCACCATTATTATCTTTGCTGTTCCAGGTTATGGTGTGTGTTCCAGAGTCTTGGTTATATTTTGTCAGGGTTCTTATTAGTTTACCGATTGAATTGTAAACCGAGATATGAACATCACTGGTCAAAGGTAACTCGTATTTAATCAGAGCTCGATTAACCGTAGTTGGATTTGGCATTATCTCAAAGAGAAATCTTTTCTTTGGATTGGTTCTATTTTCCTTTAACGCAGTCCCAACTCTTGTCGCATATCTTAATTCACCATGGTCATAATCGACATAACTCATATGGGGAAAATCGTGGTCATCTAAAACAAGTGAACAAAACCCGCCTACCGAACCACTATCATCAACGGTTTCCAGCATCCAGCCTGAAGTTTCTCGATAGGCATATTTTAAATGACCGCTGACTCTTGAGCTTGCGCAGTAATAGGCTACATGGGGTCGATTGAGTGAATCAATCTTTATCGATGTTCCGGCAATGTAAAGGGTACCAGCATATGGCTCAACTGTTTCAAGATTCCAGGAAACGGTCCGGCGCGCGTAGGTACAATGAGCTAATCCTTGAAAGCTTACATGTTTTTGCTGGGGTGGAAAATTAGCTTTATCAACTGTAATCGAATTATATAAACCACTGGGCCAGGTTTCGACTATCCATTCTCTATTCCATTGAGTAGTGTAGTATGCATGCTTGGCATACTCTCGGTTCCAGGTATAATCGTGATGGGCGATGTGAGGCAATCCGGTATTATCTAAATCGATGGCGCTATATCGACCACAGTCCCGCTCATCATCAGCACATTCAGATGCCCACCTTGAACCTGTCCACCATGCATGCATAACATCACCTGCTCCTCCATAAATGTAGCTGATGTGAGGAGTTCCATTGGATTCAAGTGCAATCGATGTATATTCACCCCGATTGCCGGTAGCATCAACCGTCTGGCTCAACCATTGAGCAGTTGCACTATCTTTTCTGGCATATTTCAGGTCACGATTACTCTCATCGCAATAGCTAATATGAATTCGATTCATACTATCGATAGCAATCGAAGTCCAGGTACCGACATTACCACTTGCTTCAACAATCTCATTTTGCCAAGCTGAACCATTCCACCAGGCATGTTTTAAATCGTTATTATCAAAGTCGTAATAACTAATGTGAGGATGACCTGCCGTATCAAGGGCAATCGAAGTGTAATAACCGACATTCCCGCCATCGACTAAATCGATTCGCCAGGAATTATTACGGAACGATTTTGGTCGACCATTCTCTGGCTCAGGAATTTTGCCCAATATCCAGAACGGTTCACTATAACAATATTTTATTGGGTCGTTAGGGTCTAATATTTTTATTCGGTAGTCTTGACCGGTATTAAGTTCGATTGGAACACACCAGTTATAGGAACCAGAGTTGTCGAACTCAGCCGCAATCGTCGCAAAGCATTGATTTCCTCGACAAAGTTCAATACAAACCTTTTCGGAAGAATAGCCGTTTATCCATTTTATGGTGTAGGTTTGATTACTTAACCAGACATCACCGAAAAGAGGATTTTCAATTCTTATTTCATCGCCAAAGGTTAGTATTGGAGACAAAAATAAGATTAGCAATAGGATATTACTTATAAGATATATCCTTTCGTATCCCTTACCCATCTTTACCTCCTCAATCCGACTGATATTTAAGAAATAATTTTGTCGGTCAAATTATTGACCGCTACTGTGCTGTAACCTGAAATTGAACCGCATCAAGAATGCTCGTCATCTTCTTGCTCATTATCTCACTGTCGTCCTGGAGAATTCTGAAATGCAACGTATCAGTAAAATCGGCGGTATCCTTGTAAACGATTCCGGAAGCGCTCTCGCCTTTCTTGAGGATAAAAGTATATTCTTTGGGTGTATGGTCTTTCATTGCAACACTGTCACCGGTTGCGGCTAATTTGTAGTAACCATTAAATGGTATTGCTAAATCTTGGGGGTTGGTAAGACTTAACTTAATTTCCGCTTCCTTCTTGCCGCAATTCAGGCTCAGTATAATTACTGCAACGAAGAATAACGTTAATAATTTTTTCAACTAAATCACCCCCCTTCGGTTTAAGATTAAAAAGCATGCTTCAAAGGGAGAAACTTTGAGCATAACTTGTAATTTAACGAAAATAGGTTAAAAGTCAAGTCCTACTTACATAGGCTCTTAGATTAAAAATGGATGTAAAAGATTAGGGAATTATTCATCGCAAAATTAATTCCATAAATAACGAACCTTTGATTGGATTATACCGGTAGGGCTTGATTTTTTTGAAACCCAGCGAAAAATAAAGTTCAATCGCTTCTTTCATCCAGGGCACGGTATCCAATTGCATACTCTTATAACCAATCTTACGCGCCTGGTCAATAACCGCAATTGCCAATTTTCTGCCGATCCCCTTTTTCCGAAACCCTGGACGCACATATAGCCTTTTCATTTCACAAATACCTTTGGCATATTCTCTTAAACCAACACAACCGGCAAGCTTGCTTTGGTAAATGGCTAAGAGTAATCTGCCTTTGGGCGGAACGTAGTTCCCTGGTAGTTCGGCAAATTCTTTTTCATAATTCTGAAACGATAAATCAAAACCTAACCAGTCAGTATATTCGGCAAATAATTCCCGAATCTGTTTAAGATGTTCCCCAGATTTGGCTTGAATAATCTTTAACATTGTTGATAAATATTTTAATCCTCATTTTATGAAGAAAGTCTTTTTACAATACGATATACTATTAAGGTTATCCATCTACTCGGTATTTCTTTTTGACCAAAATCGAAACCAGACCAAACTTTATGGATTGATTCGGCATAAAAGCGACCAGCTTTATCCTGCTTGGCAAAGAGCAAATCAATCATCGCAATCATTCTCGGGTCATTTTTTACAAAATCAAATTGACTTAGAATATCCAAATATTTCAAGATTCGATAATCAGTAAATGGATATTTCAGTTTTTCCCAGCCTTTGCCGATTTGGGAATCATGACCAGCATATTTTATCTTTCCCCGATTTTCCCAACACTTCAAAAGAAATTCGCCAGTCTTTTTGGTGATTTTATTATTCTTAAGTTCAGGATTTACTGCTAATGCACCTAAAACAAATAAAGAGGCAAATGCACAGCTCGGCTCTAATTCCCTTGGTCCACCCGGTTGACCGGTATCTTTACACCAAAAACCTCCATCCCGACGCTGTCTTTGGATAAGCCAATCATAGGCTTTGTTTAACCGCGCATCTTCAGTGTAGCCTAATTTTGCTAATGATTCGGTTAAGATACCGGTA
>JAOUPE010000206.1 GCA_029880025.1 Caldifarciminota bacterium | reverse complement strand
AGACGCTGAAGGAAAAAATCGAAATGATTCGCCCCAGACAATCAAATATGTTGAAAAACGTTTGGTTGATAAATTCGGTACCAAGCTGGAAAGTACAATTCTAAAAGTAGCTCATCATGGCAGCGAAACTTCAACGTCCATTCCCTTTTTAAGAGCGGTAAAACCACGTTATGCAATCGTTATGGCCGGCAATAAAAAGTTTGGTAAGAATGTCCTACCCGACGAAACCGTTATTAATAGACTCGAACAAAATGGAATAAAAATTTTCCGAACCGATTTCGATGACCAGGATAAACTCTGGCAAGACACCCCGGACGATGATCATATTCAAGTCATTATTGCAAAAGATAGCATCCTCAAGATTAGTTACCTTGCTCAAGTTTTTGCCCTTTGTAATTGATTTGGGAATTTAAGCCATCGAATTTTAACCGAACTGAACCGTCTCCATTAGATAGTTTAGATCGGTTATTATACAAATTTAGTATTTTAATGAATCCTGAAAGAATCGTGCTTGACAAACTATTTATAGAATTATACAGTTAGAAGAGTGAAAATCGAAGATAATCTTTTAACCCAATCAGGAGATTTTAATTCCCAATTGGGAAATTGGTCGGTCTTAGTC
Source organism: Caldifarciminota bacterium (assembly GCA_029880025.1). Lineage (GTDB taxonomy): Bacteria > Hydrothermota > Tepidihabitantia > Tepidihabitantales > JAOUPE01 > JAOUPE01. The sequence continues at coordinate 3,209 of JAOUPE010000206.1, read as the reverse complement.
AACAATTGGCTGCGCCAGCATATTATTTTTGTGGTCGGTTTTATAACTTTTATCGGTTTTCTGCTGCGTATTCTGCCGACCGGAAAGATCTATTTGAATCCCGACGAATGTCTTCATTATTTGATTGTCCATCAACATAATATTTATCAAGTCTGGTTGAACAGTCTAACCAACGCCCATCCCCCACTTTTCTTTTTCATTCTGTTTATCTGGACAAAATTAGGTAACTCGGAACTATTTCTCCGTTTAATTTCAGTCCTTTCCGGTACTGCTTTGATTTATGTTGGATATAAATGGGCTGAAAAATGTTTTGGGAAAAGTGTCGGTTTAGTGATGTGCCTATTATTAGCTTTTTCACCAACCCTCATCGCTTTATCTCAAGAGGTGAGGGGTTATAGCGTTTTAATCCTGTTCATGACTCTTACCCTTTATTATTTTCAGCTTTTGTTAGAAAAGTCCAAAATTCTCCACCTGATTCTTTTCTCAGTATTTCTCTACCTGGCTATCCTAATCCATTACTCAGTCGTATTTTTCGTGATAGCGCTTGGTTTATATTTCGTTTATTTGCTATTACAAAAAAGTTTCAACCGAAAAATAGTCGTGGTCTGGTCGCTGTTTCAATTGGGAGCGCTTGGTATCTACGGATTTTTATATCGAACCCACCTCTCCCAACTTTCAAAGAGTGCGTTGCGCCAGGAAATAATCCAGGGCTGGCTTGCGAGTTCTTATCTCGATCTTCATCAAACCAATCTTAAAGAGATATTCCTTTATCCCTTTGTCAGGACGATCGACGTATTTCAGTATTTATTCTCTCTAAAGAATTGTGGCGTACCTTTGAGTATTGCTTTTATTGTTGCAGTGATAATTGTCGGTTCAAAACGGTGGCGGAGAATTGGTATATTTTTGTTTTTGCCTTTTGTTGCAAACCTTGTTGCCTCAGTGTTTAAGATTTATCCTTACGGTGGGACAAGACACATCTTATATCTGAGTTTATTTGCCTTTATCGGAATCGGTTATCTTTTGGGAAGGTGGTTTGAGAAAAGACTCCAACTAATCTTAATTTTGGGGTCAATCCTTATCCCCTTATGGATTATCTTCTCGCAAAAGCCTGAACAGTTTATCAAACCGAAAAATCAACGATTAGTGCAAATGCGCCAAGCAAAAGAGTATATTGAGAGCTACCTGCCAAAAGACGATGTCATCTTTACCGATTACCAAACCAATGTTATGCTTGGTTATTATTTAGCCCAAAAAGAAATTTTACCACTTGCCACATTTCAAAATGGGTTTTTGCAATCCAGTTATGATGGATATAAATTTATTACATCCGATATATGGACATTTAATGTTGCGAATTTTTTGGCACAATTTCGGAGGTTGGTTTCAAATTTCAAACTTGATTCAACCGGTCCAATTTGGATAGTTGATGCCGGCTGGGGATGGAATCTTCGAGATGAATTGATCAATGCCTATCCCGGATTTCCTTTTTTAAGACAAGGAGCTTACGGAGATAATATTAGTATCTTCCAACTGCCGGTTGAAGAAATCCTGAAATTAGCGACACCGTTGGAGCTGACCGACCGAGTCAATTCGGTGTTGCTGAGCTTGTCCAAAGCGACTCGGGATTTGAAAGAAATCAAATACCGAACCGTCTTTTGGCCTACTGACCAGGGATGGGATGCCTTTCGTCATTTTTGGATTGATTCGACCTTACCAGTTGTACCTCTGGAAAAACTTTACAAGAAACTTATTGATAATCCGAAATCATTGGATGATTTCTTACCTGCTTTGGTATTTTGGATTTTCCATAATCGAGAGCAACATATCCAATTCTTCTCGTTTATGGAAGAGGGGCAAAACTATATTGCTGCCGGTTATTCCTTTACGTTAAGATTTATCGATCCTGACGGCATTGCCGCGGTCTATGAGATAAACCGGGTAAGAGGCTATGAACAAATTATTATCCCTGATGACAATTAATCTTTGAAGTTTTACCTTTTGTATTGCCAACCCTACTTTTTAAGTTATAATCACTAAAATTATAAAATGAAAAAAATCGCAATTTTTATTGTTGCTTACAACGCGGTTTCGACCCTCGCAAAAGTATTGGATCGCATTCCAGAAAATGTCCGAAAGAAGGTTTCCGAGATTTTTGTTTTCGACGACAGTAGCCGGGACGATACCTATTTGGTAGGGGTTGGCTACAAAACGGTTCATCAACTCTACAACTTAAATATCTATCGCAATCCTAAGAACTTAGGATACGGCGGCAATCAGAAAAAGGGATACCAATACGCCATTGAAAAAGGATATGATATTGTCGCTTTAATCCATGGTGACGGTCAGTATGCTCCAGAGTGTCTGAGTGAGCTCTTAGAACCAATTGAGAAAGACGAAGCCGATGCCGTGTTTGGTTCGAGAATGATGATTAAAGGTGCAGCACGAAAAGGGGGTATGCCTTTCTATAAATTTATTGGTAATAAGATTCTCACTTATTTTGAAAACAAACTACTTCAGATGAACCTTAGTGAATTTCATTCCGGCTATCGTATTTACAGCACGAAAGCCTTAAGGGCGATCCCTTTTCAAGAGAACAGCGACGATTTCCATTTTGATACTGATATCATAATTCAGTTACATCAAAACGGATTTAGAATTGTCGAAAAACCAATTCCCACTTATTATGGCGATGAAATCTGTTATGTGAATGGTTTAAAATATGCATTTAATGTTATGAAATCTACCGTTCAGTTCGTTCTTCATCAGGCAGGTATTCGGTACTATAAGAAATTTGAATATCAGCAGCCTTACACTGCCAAGCTCGATGAATATAGTAGCCATCGGAAAATCGCACAGAAAATTCAAGGCGGTAATTTAAGATTGCTTGACATCGGTTGCGGTCCGGGTTTTATCGCCAATCTCATCCAAAACCCGGATACGGAAATAATCGGAATCGACCTTTGGGAAGAAACCAATCGAACCCCTAAATTTTCTCGCTTTATCAAACAGGACATTGAAAAAGAATTCAGTCTTGAAGGTTTAGCTGAGTTTGATTATATTCTTTTAGCCGATATCTTAGAACATATCCGCAATCCTGAAGAAATTCTTGAAAAATGTCAGACCCATCTTAAAAATAACGGTAAGCTCATTGTAGCGGTTCCAAATATTGCTAACTGGACCATCCGTTTGGGTCTTCTATTTGGAACCGC
>JAOUPE010000204.1 GCA_029880025.1 Caldifarciminota bacterium | reverse complement strand
AGAGCTGGCTTGCAACGGCATCTTCTTTTTAAGATTACGAAGATTATCTATTCGGTCATTGGGGCAGAGATTAAACGGATCGAAGCGAAAAAGCCGTTGCCAACCGAAAAGCAAGAGAAGATGGCGATTGGATTTACAAAATATCGGATAAGAATTGAGAAGATTGAAGCTGAAACTCACAAGTTACTTTGTGATTTGAGTGTTCCGACCCCTTGGTTTGCCTTATACAAAAGTTTTACCCGTGAATGTTATCGGGTATTGAAAAAGTATTATGGCAAGAACCAAGAACTTTTCAATAAGACTCTTACTGAAATTATCGAGCGTTGGCAGAAAGAGGGATTAAAGGAAGATGTCTTATTAAAGTTAAAAGACAAAATCATCAATGTCTTTGGAACAATGAGATTAAGAGGGGAGATTTGAGTTGACAATTAATTGAAATTTGGTATCTTGAAATAGAATTACTCTTCAATAATAAGATGAAACTCGTTTCATTTAGTGACAACTTCTGGCTAAAAATAAAGGAAGAGATATAAAATGGCTACCGAAATTAAGGTATGGCAGATAGAGAATGGGAAATTGGTTCCAAAAGACGCCACTATGGCGGAAACCGGCCGGACAGAGACAAAAGATCTCCAATCTTGGATAAAAAGTAACCCAAGTATATTAGGGGAAGATATTTTAATAATAGGAGAAAAAATCAGAACAAAGGCTGGCGAATTAGATTTTTTGGGTATGGATAAATCTGGCAATACTATTATCATAGAATTAAAAAGAGGTGAACTCAAACCAAGAGAAGCATTTGCTCAAGCGATAGATTATGCATCAGATATTTCTTCTTGGGATTTTGATAATTTAAGTGAAGTGTGCAGAAGCTATAGAAATCAACCCTTGGACGAGTATATAACTGAGAATTTCGAAGATGTGGATTTGGAAGATATCTCATTTAACCAAACACAAAGAATTCTATTGGTTGGTACTCACATTGAAGAGTCTTTGCAGCGAATGATAGAGTGGCTTTCTGATAATTATGGCGTAATTATTAATGCTGTTATCCTTAAATACATTGAAACAAAAAGTGGCGATGAACTTATAGCCAGAACCATGATAATACCTGAGGAAGTGGAAAAAGAAAGAACTCAGAGACAACAAAGAAAAATACCGATGTCAGATGAACCGGGGAGATATGAAAATGATGAGTTAAAAATTCGTCTAAAGAATTATCTTTCCGAGGATAGAGATACGCCTCGTCGGATTAAAGAAATATTACTACCCCTATGTTTAGAACATGAGCCTGTAAAACGCAGCGAAATAATAGATAAGCTTGTCAAAAACGGGGAAGCCAAGGACGAAGGACAAGCAGGAAGAATACTTACAACAATTTCAAGGGAATTAGGTATTAAACAGAGAGATTACCTGCGCCAAGTAATCCATTATGAGAAACCAAATCCATGGGAGAAGGAAAACTATAAAATTGAAGAAAAGTATAAAAGCATAATAAAAGACTTATTCACCGAATTAAAAATAAGTAAAAAGGAGTGAGATACATGAATAGTCAAGTATTGATAGGTGCCTCAAAAATAAGAAATGTGAAAATTGATTTTTCAAAGAAAAGAGAAAGGAGCCAAAATGAGAGTAAAGGTCTTCCAATATAGTTGTATCTTTGTGATATTTTTAATATCCTTAGTTAATATCGCTACCGCTGATATTACTATTAGCGTCCAGGACCTTGATAAAAAGATTTTGCGAGTAACTTATACCATAGCCTTCGATAAACCAGGAGCAACAGATGCGATTTTCCCCGAACAAGGTTTTGATTTTGCGACTGGTAAACTTAACGTTTTAAAAGTGACTGACTTTGAAACTGGAACAGAACTTTTACATGAGATTGTAACACTTCCTAACGATACGAACTTAAAGTCTCTGAAAATTTATTTTTTAAAGCCGATTCCCGAGCCTAAAGGAAGAGGAAGACATTATGAACAAGAAGTCTATAAGGTTAAGCTTACAGTCGAAGCAGAAACAGACAAAATAACCAAGGATAAAGAAGGAAGGTATGTTTTTCTTTTCACCACAGCACACGAAAATTCATACTTCATCTTACCACAAGGTCATGTATTAGTTTACTGTAATTACCCAGTTTTAGTTAACGAAGAAGAAGGGCAGACTTTTATTCAGGTGAAGCAAACTGGAAAAAAGAATTTAATATTCAAGACGAGAGTCTTGAAATAAAAAACTAAGAGATTAGAAATCAAGGGCGAAAGTATTGTGTTTTAGTAACATCTGAATTCATCTTAAAAATATTGACATTATATACTAAAATGTAAAAAAACTTTACAACTTACTTTTTAAGCCCAGAGGTTTACTTTCGTAATTTTCGAGCTATTTTATATAAATCGTCATGAGGTCCAAACGCATAAAGAACAACAGCTTTATCACCAAATCCTGAACATCCAATTTTCTTACATTCTTTACATACTCCATAAAGTATCAGAAAATTTCTCCTAACCGGTATTGAACGAAATCCAGAAAGCTCATATTTTAATGGTTCACCCGTGAAAGGATTACTTTTCAGAAATCGTATCTTGTTTTCTATCGCGGGCTTTAAGTGTTTGTATTTTTCTAAACTATCGGAAAAAGATGGAGTTTCGTAAATCTCGAATTCATCACCGCAATTCGTGTTTCCTAACCTTTCTTTTGAGGACATCTTCACGACTTTTTTTGAAAGCCGTCATCAATTCGGGGCTGTTCAAGATAATTTCCGATGTGGACAAATTTTTTGTTTGTATTTTTAATCTTAATGCTTCTTCATTATCCATACCGAATAACTCGAAAGAAATGATTTCGAACATTTCAATTACATCCCAGGGCAAAAACTTATGACTTAAATCGACAATTTCGTCAGTATATTTGCTACGAAAGATATTAACAACCTGCTCCAATATTTTTACTTCATTTGCCGTAAAAACACTTAGATTTGCTTTTCTTCGTGGCAAATAAAATTCCTGGTCTCTTTTCATGGTCGGGCGTAATCTTCTTGCAATTAATCCTTCTTTTTCCATCGCGGCTAACTCTTCGTCATAATCTACAGGAACCGGACCCAGTTTTAATTTAATATAGTCTTTTCCTGTAATCGTACTGCCAAATGAGTGATACGCTAAAACATCGACAAAAAATAACAATTTAGCTAACTTAACCTTCCCTAAAGTAGGATGTTCACCTTTTTGTAGGAAAAAAAGGATGACATTATACAATTTGTTTTTTAACTTCTCCATAATTCAATTTTATTTATATCTGCTATATTGTCAAGGAGAATAATGTTTTAAAAATGCATTATTTAACAAAACTAAGAATAGGAAATTGAGCATAATGATAATATATTTCAGTGCTCGAAATTCGATGCGGTGTTGAGAAGTCTACAGGTTTTGCTGTTTTGCATAAAGGATTATTTGTTAGTAATTTATATATTTCTAAAAGTATTGACATTATAGACGAAAAAGTTAAAATTGTTCGATGGATTATCGTAGGTTAAGTTTCTTTGCAAGAATGTCCACTCTTCGGGGAGGCATGACGTGACTCTTCAGGTATTTGAACCCGGTCGGGTTCGCTTTGATAGCCAAACTAATCCATCAACCCCAAATCAAGTAGATAATCCAAAATCCCTAAAAACTTTTAATCTTAATCAATCCGTCTTAGACGGATTGTCCCAATTTTCAAATAATAAAAGGAGGTTTTAATGAAAAAGATGTTGATATTCATCCTGGCACCAATCTTACTCTGGGCAACCCAGAGGGTTATGGTCTGCGAGGATGTGACTGCAACCTGGTGTACCTAT
>JAOUPE010000203.1 GCA_029880025.1 Caldifarciminota bacterium | reverse complement strand
GGCAAAAGATTATGCTCGGAAGAATTTTGCCGGAAAAATAAAAGCCGAAGAAATAATCGCCGATTTAATATTACCCCTTTCCGAACTCAGTAAAGAGTATACCGAATTAGGTCCGTTTGGCGAAGGTAATCCATCGCCCTTGTTAATTGCACCCAACACTACTTTACAGAGGGTTGAAAATCGGCTGTTTTCACCGGATAATCCAAATCTAACCTTAAAAAATAATTTTAGCCTGCCAGGTTCGCCGGACGGATCATTTGACCTTTTATATACCTTTGATGAAAACTTAACGGTATATATAAAACAAACCTTACCTAAATAGTGCCCCAAAAAGCGGTTCAGGTAATTCGCAAAAAATCGAGACAGAGCCATCTCTGGATATTCGCTAATGAAATTCGCCAGGTCGAAGGAAAACCAAATCCAGGCGATACGGTATTGGTTTACCAACAGGAAAAACTCTTAGGCAGTGGTTTCTATAATCTTCATTCCTTAATCGCAATCCGACTTTATTCCAGGCAAAATGAAGATTTCGATTTAGCCTTCATCAAAAGAAAAATTAGCGAAGCCTATCAATATCGCAAGCGCCTATTACCACGGGAAGAAGATTTTCGTCTGATTTTTGGCGAGAGCGATTCCTTACCCGGTGTCGTGATTGACAAATACGGCAATCATTTCACCTTACAAACTTTCACTTATGGTACTGAACTAAGGAAAGAATTGATTGGACAGGCGCTGCGTGAAATCTTTCCGGTCGAATCAATCTTTTTGAAAAATGATTTTCGCTTGCGTGATATCGAAAATTTACCTCACACCGAAGAGTTGTTTTACGGAACTATCAAAGATAGGGTGGTAATTCAGGAGAATAATGTCAGATTTTACGTTGATATTAAAGGCGGACAAAAAACCGGCTTTTTTTTCGACCAACGCATCACTCGGGACAAAGTAAGGAGATTGAGTAAAGATAAAAAAGTGCTCGATGTCTTCTGCTATACCGGCGGGTTCACGATTAATGCTGCTTTGGGTGGCGCAAAAAAGGTCATCGGCGTTGACATCTCAAAAGCCGCCATCGCTTTGGCTAATGAAAATGCGAAATTGAACAAAGTGGATGATATCTGTAAATTTAAAATTGGTGATGCTTTTAACCTATTGCGAGACCTGGTCAAAGCCAAAAAACGCTTTGATTTAATCATCATCGACCCTCCACCATTTATTAAATCAAAGAAAGAAAAAAAAGCCGGCATACAAGGTTATCGCGATATCAATCTACAGGCGATGAAACTATTAACCAGAGGCGGCATCATCGTCTCCTCAACCTGTTCCCATTACCTGTTCTGGCAGGATTTGTTAGATATTTTGACTCAAGCGGCTCAGGATGCCGGGCGCACTTTCAAAATAATTGACCGAACCACCCAGGGACCCGACCATCCGATAATTCTCAGTATGCCGGAGACTGAATACCTGCGCTGTTACTTTTTGGAAGTTTACTGATTAATGGTTATTTTTTATGGTTATTGACAAAAACACTTTTTTAAATAAACTAGCCAAGTAAAAAGACAATGAAAAAAACTTTTTTTACTTCAGAATCGGTAACCGAAGGACATCCGGATAAAATCTGTGACCAGATTTCGGATGCGGTATTAGATGAAGTCCTCAGACAAGACAAATACGGGCGGGTTGCCTGTGAGACTTTTGTCACGGTTGGACTCATCATTGTCGGCGGCGAGATTACGACTAAGGCTTGGGTCGACTTACAAAAAACGGTAAGGAAACTCATCACCGATATCGGTTATATCGATACCAAATATGGTTTAAACGCTAAGAACTGCTCAATCTTAAACGCAATTGGAACGCAATCATTAGATATCGCACAAGGGGTTAATGTTGGTGGGGCTGGTGACCAGGGATTAATGATTGGTTATGCCTGCGACGAGACCGAAGAATTGATGCCAATGCCAATAACCTTTGCTCATAAATTGACCAAACGCCTGGCTGAGGTCAGAAAGAAAAAAATCTTGCCTTACCTTGGCCCGGATGGTAAATCACAAGTTACGATCCAGTATGAAAACGGCAAACCGGTAAGGATTGATAGTATCGTAATTGCTGCCCAGCATACCGAAGAGATTTTAGATAAAACCGGCACGAGGATTACGGAAAAGGCAAAACAAGAGATTGTGGAAAAAGTTATAAAAAAGGTTGTGCCGAAAGAACTGAGAGACCGAAAGACCAAATTTTATGTGAATGAAACTGGAAAGTTTGTATTGGGGGGACCTCAATCCGATACCGGTATGACCGGTAGAAAGATTATTGTCGATACTTATGGTGGAATGGCTCATCATGGTGGCGGTGCCTTTTCTGGTAAAGACCCAACTAAGGTTGACCGTTCCGCATCCTACATGGCAAGGTATGTTGCTAAAAACTGCGTTGGCGCCGGTTTATGTAAGAGAATAGAATTGAGATTGGCTTATGTGATTGGCCGACAAGACCCGATTCATATCAGCCTGAATACTTTTGGAACCGGTTTACTGGCTGATGAACTACTTTTATCTATAGTCAAAAAGGTTTTTGACTTTACACCAAGAGGTATGATTGATTGGCTAAAACTCCAACGTCCAATCTATTTACCGACTGCCTGTTATGGTCATTTTGGTCGTAACGAAAAGAATTTTACCTGGGAAAAATTGGATATGGTCAAAGAACTAAAAGCCATCGCCAATCGCTAACGAATGATAACTGCAGAAACCGCAGAGAAATTAAACCACGAAACCACGACAGACACGAAACCTTTAAAGAATTTTTGTTACTTTCTTCGGTTTTCTTAATTTCGTGCTTTCGTGGTAAATTTTTTTCTTAATTCTGCTATTAAAAATTTTTTTAAGGAGAAGAAATGGAACATGATGTAAAGAGTATAAAATTGGCGAACGCGGGAAAATTAAAAGTCGAATGGGCAGGTCGTTTCATGCCCGTATTGAAATTAATCCGCCAAAGATTTGCCAAAGAAAAACCATTAAAAGGAATCAAAATCTCGGGCTGTCTTCATATCACATCCGAAACCGCAAATTTAGCAATCACTTTAAAAACCGGCGGCGCATCGCTCAGACTCTGTGCCTCTAATCCCCTATCGACTCAGGATGATGTAGCGGCTTCAATTGTTCGTGATTTCGGAATTCCGGTCTTTGCGGTCAAAGGCGAAGGTCGTAAAAGATATTACCAGCACATTTATCAAGCATTGGAACACAAACCCGATGTCACGATTGACGACGGTGCGGACTTGGTTTCGACCATACATTCTAAATTAAAAGACATTGTCGGTAAAGTTATTGGCGGCACCGAAGAGACAACTACCGGCGTTATAAGATTAAGAAGTATGGAAAAGGATAAAGCATTACGCTATCCAATCATTGCGGTAAATGATTCGATGACCAAATTCTTATTTGACAACCGTTATGGCACTGGTCAATCGACCTTGGATGGAATTTTGCGTGCAACCAATTTCCTTTTTGCCGGTTCCACGTTGGTGGTTTGTGGTTATGGCTGGTGTGGTCGAGGCGTGGCGTTTAAGGCGCATGGTTTGGGTGCTAATGTGATTGTAGCTGAAACAAATCCGGTTAAAGCATTGGAAGCAAGAATGGACGGGTTCCGGGTGATGAAGCTGATTGATGCTTGTAAAGAAGGCGATGTCTTTGTTACCGTGACCGGTGATATTGATGTGATTGATACCAAACATTATTTAGCAATGAAAGATGGCGCAATTATCTGTAATTCCGGACATTTCGATGTTGAGATAAACAAAAAGAATCTTAAGAAAATTTCCAAAAAAGTTCGAGCGATTAGACCATTTTGTCAGGAATTTGAATTAAAG
>JAOUPE010000202.1 GCA_029880025.1 Caldifarciminota bacterium | reverse complement strand
GATTATAGACTAGAGCAGTCGGATTTCCTCCGGAAAAGATGGTTTTAATCACTCGATTGGTTGCCCCATCAACCACTGCTATATTTTGGCTCATTATATTAGTGCAATAGACCTTATTACTGAGCGAATTGTAACTTAAAATATTGGGCATACCTCCTATGGCAATATTGGTAATCACTTGGTCAGTTACACCATCAATCACCGATAGATTGCAATAACTGGAACAATAGATTTTGTTCTTATATGAATTAAAGACCAAAGCACGAGGATAGCTTCCTACCGGTAGGGTTCTAATTACAAGGTTGCTTGACCCATCAATTATGGTTAGGTCGCCGCTCCCATGATTGGCACAATATATCTTGTTATTGGCTGGATTATGGACTAAAGCGTAAGGAGCAAATCCGGCTTGAATTGTAGTAATCACCGAATCGGTTGTGCCATCGATTACCGAAACTCCACTTATATTAGCACAATATATTTTATTACCGATAGGATTATAGACTAAAGCATAGGGAATATCTCTGATATCAATTTTTGTCATTACCCGATTGGCTGCTGCGTCAATCACCGTGATATTACAGCTTCCTTCATGAATGCAATAAACCTTGTTATTGGTTGAATTCCAAATCATGGCACGAGGATTGGTGTCAACCGGTATTGTGGTCTCAAGCCATTGGCAATATAAGGAAGAAGTGAGGAGATAGCAGAGAGCAGTAAGGAATAGAATCGTAAAATGTTTCCTTAGTCCGCATCGGTTAATAGAACCACGGACAAAAGAATTCTTATTACGGATAGCAGTAATAAAATCCATCCTGCCTCCTTTTGAGAAAATATAATATAATCGGCATTAATGTCAAGCATTTTTTCAATTCTGATTACAGAGGTCTTGTGATACTTCTTTCGAGACCTCATTTTCTTGTTGACAAGCAGGCTTGATTTGGTAAAATTCGGCAAGATATTGGTAAATTTAATGTTACCTTATCGAACGGGATTGGATGTAGTCTGCCATTATATTTATATGCTATAAGCCAACGAAAGGAGGCATATGCGTTATTTGGTAATCGCAGGGTTGGCGATAAGCGCTGCCCTTGCTTTAAGTCCTAAGGGTTCGTTTCGTTATCAATCTACTGCTTACCTTTTCGAAGACGACTACGACCTCTTATTCGACCCAGCCCGAATTCCTTTAATCGAAGGGTCAAGAGTCTATACTAACCTTTCTAATTTCATCTCGAATCAGGAAGAGCACTTTAGCGCAAGAACCGAAGATTATCTTTTAATCGGCGGCTCAACCGATTTAATCGCTTATATCTATCCTGGGTTTGTGCTGGACAAATATTGCAGCAAAGAGGCTTTGCCGACCGGTCTTTTTGGTCAAACTATGTTTGATACCCTGAAAGGCGATGCCAGGACAGTAGAAACCGAATGGCTGGATATTGATAATAACGGCACTTATGACCATCGAGTAACACGAGTCAATGAGAAAAAAGCCTGGAACGATTCAACCGATATCGACTATTATTTCGGTATCGGTTATAAAGTGAGCGACCTAAGACTGGGATTGAGCTTCTTTAATACGAATTCATCTTTTACTTTTACCAATCCTTATTACAACTGGCTATATGACCGCAGGGATTCGAGCTTAATTTCAAATGCTTTGACCTACACGGTAAACGATACGTTCTCTGGACCGGATAAATATAAGACCGATTCCAAAAGGTTCATCATTTCTGGTTGGTATGAGTTCGAGACATTTAGTATCGGTCTTATGACCGGTATTAATCCAATATCTCGGGACTCTAACTATGTCCATACTGGTTCAAGTTTTGAGAACCGAAGTCCGGCAAATCCTCTTGTTCAGGATTATATGAAGACGACAATGGTTGATAGCTTTAACAAACCCTGGACCGGGACCAATTTTCCAATCGGCTTAAGCATATTTGCCTATCCGATGGAAAACATGGAGAGCCGGTTTTATCTTAATTTCTTCACTCGACAGGAAGAGCTTGGTTCGGATGCAGCCAGCCAACAGCATAATACGATGGACAGCACAGGACAGCCAGGCTATGCCCATCTTGATGCACAGACCTGGCATAAATATCGAGGCGATTTATCGAACAAAGGCATAAACTTCAGCACCAAACAATTGTTTGAGGTTTCCGAACGCTTTGATTTAGGCTTTGGATTAGAATTAGGCGCCTGGGACTGGCAAGATTCATTAGTTGATACGATGTGGTCCTTAAGGGTCTATGAATATAACAATGGTGATACAATCTCAGGGGTTGAAGACTATCGGGTTACTACTACCAGTTCAGACGAATGGGTGAAAAAGGTTTCCGGTGTTAAAAAGTTATTTTCAATACCGGTTGGATTTGACTTTAAACTGGTTCCCTCGCTGTCCCTACGCCTGGGTGCAATCCATTCTATCACCTGGACCGACATAACAACTACTGGTCGATTAAGTGCCTTTGAACCTGTCTTTACCCGGACCGAATATGGTGATAGCACCTTTTTCGAAAGGGTTGGTCCGCAATCTGAACTGCAGGCAACGAGTGAGACGATAAATACGATTGAACATAATACCTACTTCACTTATGGTGCTGGCTTCAACCCAATCAAGAATCTTCAGATTGACATAATGGGTTTTCGCAATCTAACCAATCTTAGCAACTGGAAGCTTTCGATAACCTTTAAGTTTTAGGAGGATGAGATGAGACGCACGATTATTCTAATCTTCGGGATTTTAGTCATATTTGCTTGTAAGCAGGAAATCCTTTTCCCGGATTATGATACTGATTTGCCGACGACCGGTGCTGGCAATTTTCCTTATGTGGTAGATGTCAATCCATATAATTACGGTCAACTATTCGATGATAATCCTGACACCTCGGGAATCCAAGCCACAATAACCGTAACCTTTTCCCATTTTATGGATTGGACTTCACTTGCGGGTAATGTAACCGTAATGAATACTACTGCCGGTGGTGAGGTTCCAGGTATTGTAGTCACTTACAATGCTGAGGCAAGAAAAGCTTTGATCCGTTCGGAAGATTGGTCATCGAGCTCGGCTTATTTGCTAATGCTCAAAGCAGGTCCTGATGGTATCAAGAGTCGTTTTGGAACCGTTCTCGATGGTGACAATGATGGTTTTAGCGATGGTTCGCCTTATGACGATTACATCACCACCTTCTACACCGCTGTCGCCGCCCCGGAAAGTTGCGTTGCTACAAATCCACCATTCGTCAGTTCAATTTCACCCGATACCGAGCGAATTATAAATCCCCAGCCCGAAATCACCATCGAATTCAGTACGGCAATGGATACTACTAACCTGGCTGGTTATATTGCTAATTTTAAGCTGTTCAAAGGCTCTGCTGCCGGCAACCCGGTGCCAATCGACACAATTTATTACACTGCGACTTTGATTCAATTTAGACCACGAGACTCTCTTATCATAGGCAACAAATATTTCTTCACGATAGCGAGTGCCAATGTTAAAGCAAAATATCCAAACAATACACCTGCTTATCTACTGCCCCTTGATGCGGATTATGATGGACCAGAACCGACCGAACCAAATTTTGTCTGGTATTTTCTATACGATGATGTTGAACCAACAAGGGTTACCGATTGTGAACCAATCAACAACGGTTTTCAGATTGACTTCAGCACCCGAATGGACCAGACAACACTAACTCCAGAAAATATTAAGGTCTTTGACCAACTGGGCTATGTGCCAGGGACATTTGTCTTTGTATCTCGGGGGTCTGACTTTTATTATACCAGAGTCGAATACTACTTCGAACGCTCCACCAATCCTCCATATAATGTATATGTCTCGAAGAATGTGAAATCAACTAAAGG
>JAOUPE010000201.1 GCA_029880025.1 Caldifarciminota bacterium | reverse complement strand
GAGTGAAAAGTATTCTCAGAAAAAGAAGAGATATTTGATTTTTACTACTGCAATACGTTCGAATAATTTAAATTTAGATTCCGAATCATCTCTTGATTCATTAAACGCCAGATAAATCCAACTCTTGGGTCTAAAATTGTAAGAGATTAGAAGATTTAAATAATGAATCTTAGTATCTAGATTCAATTCTGAATATATTCTCAAATGTAAATCTTTAGTTAAAGCATAACGAAATGTGGGATGTAATATCCAGCCGACTGCTTCAACCTTTCCAACCGTATCCCATTCAACCGTGCTGTTGATTCCTAACCATGATTTAAATGATGGATTAATCTGCCAGCCCGTTTCTAAAAATAAATTGGCATAAGGGGCAAAATAATTGCGACGATAATTATAGCTTTTGTTAGTACCATAAAAACCGGTTGATATCGATAAAGGTTTTGATTCATCGGTCCAGAAGCTCAGGTCAGTGCTATACTGATTAAAGGTCAATTCCATTTCATGGTCCCGGATATATCCAAAACCAATCCAATTACCCCATTTATTATCATATTCGAGAGAAAGACCGAATCCAGTACCGAAACGGTTTACTTCTTCTCCTACTTCTTTACCGCCACTTATAGAAGCCCGCAAGGATAAGGAACGGAAAGAGCCCAAATTATAAAAATTCGGTCCAAAATCAGACCACCAAAACATACCTTTACGATTAACAAATCCAATGCCGGACACATCAAAATCTTCGGGTAGATAGCTAAACTCCCCAGCCCAGCTAAATTTTTCACCTTCGTAATTAATTTGATAGCATTGTGCCCAGCCACGCATTTCTTTATCGGAAGATTTAAATTCGGAATAAGCAGTTTGAGCATTTATTGCCAAATCCTGGTGTTGAAATACACCATCGAAGCTTAATGAGCTATTTGAAGAATCTTCATTTAGCTTTGTGGCGTAGAGAAGACCGAGATTAGAATTTTTTAAAATGTGCTGGCGTAGGCGCAGAACCCCAAAATAAGACAAAGGTTCGGTATACACAATACTATCCGGTTCATAATTCACTTTTTGGCAAAGCGCATTGAGAAAACCAATATCGGTCCGTTTAAATTTAGCAACCAATTTTGCTCCAGCGATAATCGGTACGGCTTGCCTGGTAATCAAAGGCCTGCCAATACGCCGTGAATAGAAAGTTTGAATTCCATTAAGACTGAATAGTTCAGCATCTTCAATGAAAAATGGACGCCGCTCTGGGTACCATAATTCGTATTTGCTGAGATTAATTTGAGACGGGTCAGCTTCAATCTGAGCAAAATCGGGATTGGCGGTTAATTGAAAGGTTGAAGCAGTGCCCAAAGACCAGCTGACATCCAAACCAGCTTCTGGTCTAATTGTTATTTTGTCCTTTTGCTCATAACGGCAAAGACCAACCGGGTAAATTTCAAGATTGGTGCCTTTAACTCCTGGCTTGATACCGTGCAGGCGACCACTCAGAGAAACTCGAAAACCTTGTCTGGGCTGCATTGCCCAATGGACGCGCTCGCCGTTAACTGTAATATAACGAGCAAAGTTAATACCCCATTCTGAAATGCCGGGTTTGTAGCGAATTGCCCGGAACGGAATCTGGAATTCAACACAATAACCATAATCGGTAAGCTTTGCCTCCGAATACCAAACACCATCCCAGGATTTATCCCAGCTACGAAAATCCGAAGATACATAATAATCAGATTGAACCGCTGAGGCATTGACGATGAAATAATAAGCTGTGTTCTGATCGTCAAAAGTGTCTAAGATAAAACCGACGCGGTCACCTTCGGTGTTATCTCTGGGCACTACTTGACGATTGATTTCTTGCAAGTTTCGGCAATAGCATCGGAAAGCAACATAAAGATTATCCGAATCATAAAGTAAATAAACGGTCGTGCTTTCGGAAGCAGGCTTGCCTTCATCGGGTAACTGCTGAATAAAATTTTTTGCCGAATCGCCAGTTTGCCAGATCGATTCAATATTCCCATCAATTTTTGGCGGGATAGAAGTTAATTTTGCCTCGATTTTCGGTTTTGTTTCAGAAAGTAAAAATAGCAATAGAAACAAGAAAAACATTTTCAATCGACTTCTAAAATACCTTTGATTGTTGTTGTCTTTTGATGTCGAATTGCTTTAATTGTGACGAGAGAACCCGGCACTTTTTTCCTCATTATGTTTTGAAGGGTACGACAATCCGGAACGACCTTTTCATCGATGCCGATAATCACATCACCAGGTTTTAAGCCAAGTCTTTCGCCAAGACTTGCTTCGAGTACTTCGATGATTAATGCACCTTTTTCAACACCAAAATACTCATCCAGACCAGGCACAATATCACAGGTTTTGACGCCCAGGTAATTCTTGCTGAATCCGAAAGTTCGCCTAATTTTATTTAGCCAGCCTTCAGGTGAGAATTCGACTGAAGATGCGGGTCTAACGGTAGCTTGCAAAGTGTCTGAAACAATTTTACCTTTGCTTTGGATTTTTAAGATAACATTCTCTCCAGGTTTAATTTTCCTGACGGTCTTAACCAGAAATTCTTCATCCGCAACCTTTTCACCATTAATTTCAAGAATAACGTCGCCCTTTTTAATCCCTGCCTTGTCGGCAGGACCCTCAGGTACGATATCGTCAACTTTGGCGCCTTTACCGTCTTGAGGGCTGGTTACATAAATACCCAAAAAACCAGGCGGCTCAATAACTTCGGTTGTCTCAGTTTTGAATTTTGTTCTTTCCAGTTCTTGTTGAATTTTTTCATTTTTTTCTTCTTCATTTTTTGACTCACAATAGCCAGCAACTAATAGCCCGAAAATTAAGATGAGGTAGGACGCAATGAAAACCCGATGTTTCATAAATGCCTCCTTTTTGTATTTAACCACAGATTAACACTGATAAAAACAGAAGCACAGATTAGCACCCGAATCGGGCGCGCATCTGCGAAGGGGGTCTGTGCTCATCTGCGTTTTCCTCTTATTTTGAGTATAGACAGCAAAACAAAGTGGTCAAGTTTTAATTTTTCTCATAGCTTCTTGGCAAGTACTATTGATTTCTTCTCTTCATAGATTCTATTGCCAATTTTGTATTCCAATTTGATAATGTAGATGCCGATTGGCATTTTTTTGCCCTGTTGCGATTTGCCATCCCAACTGATTGCGCCGGTTTTTTCTTTTAATTTAGATTGAAGTACTGTTATTACTTCTTTCCCTTTAAGGTCAAACACGGAAATTTTTAATTTGCCACCTATTTCTGGTACTTCGTAACGTAACAGAAGACTATCCTCATAACCATCCTGGTCTGGGCTAAAACGATTTAAGGGAATTTGCAGTAAGTCCTTAGAAGATGATTTATATACATATGTTTTCATCCGATTATTGGTTGTATCTTGGTCCAGATTATAATTTATAACTGCCCAGACCTCGTTATTCCCGCGGGGCGGCTCAAGCCATTTATAAAGAAGTGTGGTATCAGCCTGGGCTTTAAGTAAATTACCCTGGAGCAAGCTTATTCTTTCTCCTACTTCTTCTTTATGGTTATAATTCAGGTCATTGAAGATGGTGATACTCCAGTTCTGAGCATCCTGATAACCCTTATTACAGACCGCTACCGACAAAAAGATACCGGCTGAATCAGATGGCGTCGGTAATGGATAAAAATTATGGATTGCTAAATCTTGATAAGAGAGAATACTGTTCGCTCGACCCGGGGTTGAACCGGAAGTATCGATTGACTGTCGCCAATTAATGCTTAGGTCTTCGGCATTGGACGAAATTCTTTCCCAGGAAATTCCGTCACCGGCACTATAGGGCAATGTATCGGTTGTGTCAAATGGTGTCCCAAAACTCGT
>JAOUPE010000200.1 GCA_029880025.1 Caldifarciminota bacterium | reverse complement strand
AAAGGTCTTTTTCGATTTCTGAAATATCATCTTCAAAATAATCTTTGAACCGTTTTTGTAAATAAAACCAATTGTCCTTACCTTTAGTGATTTTAGCCCGCTTGGCAAATAGCAAAGAATAGTTTTTGGTTGCTTGTGAAATCATGGAAAAGAAAGGATTGGTTAAGGTAATCGTAACAGCGATTCTTGGACAATCTTCAGCAATCGTTTTAAGCAATTCGAGAATGCCAATGGCTAATGGCGAAGTTTTAAGATTCTTTTTTGGTATCAGAGTATAAGGGATACCATATTTAGGGAAAATTCTATCAACTAAGGGTGCATATTGGGAAAGTTGGGAAAATGTTACTACGGTCTTTTCTAAGTCGAGATTTTTTTCAATGAATCGTTTTTTAATTTCCCGGGCGATGCCTTCGACTTCTTCCTCGATTGAAGGGAAGCCATAATACTTATTTGAATCTCGAATTTCGAATGTCGAATTTAGGTGGTAGCCGCAACCTTTAGGTTGCGTTTCTTCAGTTTTCGCTCGAATCGAGCGGCTACCGGCTCGCTGCTCTCTACTCACTGTTTCTATTTCGAAGTCGGCTATTTGCTGCAAGAACTGTAAGAAACTATATGGTATTTTATATTCTACGGCTTGTTTTTCATCGAAATAGGCAAGAGCTACGGTTTTTTTTGATTTATTAATTAGAGCTTTAAGAATCTCTTCTTCGACTGGCGTCAAATCGAAAAATTCTTCTAAAACCAGATTAAAGTCTTTATGGTTTTTTATCAGATTCGGGGTATTAAGCATTACATCTTCACCGTCTAACCAACCATTTTTAGCTAAAGTTTGGTTATAGTCTTTATAAACGGTGCACGCCTCTTTGATTCGTTTTAATGTATGTTCATATCCGGCAAGTAGAATCCCAATCTCTTTTTGTATTTCGTTTAAATCTTTTTTGAATAAATAGAGTTTCAGCTCTTTAATAAAATTGGCAATCCGCTGCGCATAGGCAATACCGGTCTTCGGAATAAGGCTTTGAATTAAAACCGGTTTTAAAAAATCAGGCAAGACAAATTTATCGCCGTAATTGTTATAGAGTTGGACGGCAAAATCTTTTATGGTAAAGAATTGAGGCGGAATAAAGGCTTGGGCTTTAACCCACTGCGCAAACTGCATTCGGGTTTCTTTCACCTTTCTGGGGGTTGCGGTAATATAGAGGATAGAAGAGAAGTCTTTTTCTTTTCCTAAATCACAGACATTTTGGAATGAAATCTTAGTTAGATTCTTTTGTCCAAAAGGTGTGACAAAAATTTTGCCTTTCACTATTTGATGATAAAAAGGCGAATAGATAAGTCAATAGCCGAGGATTAGAGAAAAAAATTTAAACCGCAGAGATAGCAAAGAAGAACCGAATTTTAACCGTAGAGATAGCAAAGAAAGCAGGGTCAATCCTTTGCCAAAACATTAGTTATAACTAATGCTCAAATCGAGCCAAAATTTCTCCTAAGTATTTGGTATTTAATTTTTTATATTTAATTTTTCTATGGGAGGGGGTACCACCTAGGGGGCGACCCCCTGAGTAGCCTCAGAGGTAGACTCGGGAGTAGACTCGGGAACCGACTCCGGAGCAGACTCGGAGGCAGACCCGGGAGCAGACTCAGGGACTGACTCGGAGGCAGACTGGGGAGCAGACTCCGGGACAGACTGGGAGGCAGACTCGGGAGCAGACTCGGGGGTAGCTCCCTAAGTAACCTAGGGGGTTGGCTCAGGGGTCGGCTCGATGAGTTGATTTTCTTAACCGAAGCGGTAGCAGAGCAAACAGAGATATAAGCCTCATCGTTGTAATCTTACTATAATCGCCGTAATCAATGAGAGCATATTCGAAGCTCTCAATGCAAGTCTTGATTTTTGCTCTAAAAATGGCAAATTGTAATATGCTGTAAGGGTTGAAATTATCAGTAAGGTTAAATGTGAATAGAATGAGTATCCGAATCAGTTCGGATATGAACGAGTAGGTGAAATGGCAACCTTATAGAATTTATGTTATGAAAAATCAAAAACAACCGATTAGTTTAGAAGAATTCGTTTTTATTTTAGTTGACTTAAAATTTAAAAACGATCATCTTATAAAGGAATTTAACAATTTATCTAAAGAAATAGAGGGGAAAGACGATAAATTATCAAATAGCCATTTTTTAGAATATTTGATTTTCGACCTATTCACAGATAATGCCTGCTTTTTATTAGCTTTTAGTCAAGAAGTTAGTCTTACGCTGTCTAAAATTTATTTCCCCAATATTCTGGTTAGACTCATAAAGAAAGGCTATGAAATTAACGGGAAAGAATTTGAGGATTTATTCAAAAAAAGAGCGATGGAATATCATCAATATCTTCAAGAATACGATCCGGAATATGTCAAAAAGACAGATGTCAATAAATATCTTCCTGGACTGGGAAAAGCTTTTTCAATAAATTTTGTTGGATATAAAAGTCCCTCTATAATTCTTAAAGCCCATGTTATGTTCACGTTGAAGTTGAAATATTTTTATGGTAAAATTTTGAAAAATATTATAGAAAAATATGAAATATTGTTATAAAAATAGCACAACAATAGGCCCATCACATCGTCTAACAGCGGATAAAAGAGAAATCAAAGATCCCCCCAAATTGCCTTCGGCATTTCCTTTATCCGCAAAAAGTTAAACGTGACTGAATTAAAACAAAACGATTTGTCAAAATCAATATAAGTACCATTTCAACAAAATGCGGACTATTGTTTTAGGGAAGCGAGGTAAATACCATCGGGAATAAGAAGCTTTCCAATCCACCTTGATCGTTTAATATTTCAACCATCGGCATACCTTTTACATTCATCGTTTATTGTTAGCTTTGGAAAGCGTATCAATAATAAATCTCGCTCTATTGAACCCTGATTTTATCATCTCGATATCAATTCCACCACGATAATAACCAAAAATGTGTAAATTCTGATAAGCAACCTCTAAGGAAACAGCAAGCTTACCATTATGAGGAATTTTATCAACTGCCTGCTCGTATTCCACAATCGAAGATGGCAAATTTTTGGAATGAACACCTTTTGATAAAAGATAGCCATCTATCGCTCTTAGCGCCGCTAAATATGCCATTGCCGATGCTTCTTTAACGAACTTCGGCTTTTGATAGGCGCCGAATTCAATTGGACTTTTCGCCAAAGTCTCCTTTGCATTTTTGTAAAATTGCTCGGCTTCTTCAAAAGCTTCTTTGGGTGATTTAGGAATTCGGAATTTATTTTTCATAATCTAACTTTATCTAAAAGTAACCGACGGTCAATATTTCACAATTCATTTTAACAAAAGATTAAATCGTGTCAAGTCAGAAACCTCAGACTTTGGTAATATTCTGCCACTTTGCAGCGCAGAGATACCAGAAGCCGAATATTTAACCACAAACTTGACCTAATGGTGACAGTCACCTTGAAATTTATCCTTATAAGTTACTAATATTTATGGGGTTGGAGAGTAAAAATTAAAAGGTAAGCAGATTTTTGATATGTCTCGAAAATAAAATAAGCTTTAGGGCGCTCGGTTCACAATTCATAATATCGTCTTTTTGGTAAACAATCTATAAAAAACTTTTAGGCTAAAAGGACAGCAGAAATAAATTTGGTAATAGAGACACAAGTATAGTGAATTTAGAAAAATTTTTAAGCCCTAGAAAAACAATGATAAATAAAGAAATAAGGGAAGTGTTTCTTGACAATGAAGAAAAAAGAATTAGGATTCAATGGATTGATTACGGTGATAAAAAATACACTGATAGCGATTTTGAAATATCGCTATAATCGTTAATCTACAATCATGAAGGAGGTAAAAATGGTTTTTATGAAAGAT
>JAOUPE010000199.1 GCA_029880025.1 Caldifarciminota bacterium | reverse complement strand
CCGTCACCGCTCACCCCAATCACGGTCAGCTTGTGATTGGCAATCTTGGCTGCGGTCGCTACCGGTAATACTCTGCCGTGCAGTCCATTAAACGTGTTACATTTAAGATAATGGGGAAGTTTTGCTGCCTGACCGATTCCAGAAACCATCAAGACCTGAAAGGGTTCTAATTTCAGGTCGACCAAAGCCTGATTTAATGCTTGCAGGATTCCAAAATTACCGCAACCCGGACACCAGGCGATTGGGTCTTTACTTTCAAAATCGGCTAAGTTTGGCATAATCAAATCGTCATTTCTACCCGGCGCACAATCTCGGGTGCGGAAAATGGACGACCATCGTATTTCAGGATTTTATCCAGAACCTTTAATCTGGTCTCGGTGGTCAAGAGCCGGGCTAATTGTCCGGTCGCATTATTTTCTAAAGTGAAAATTTTCTGACTGAAACTCAAATGCGCCAGGACCGATTCCCGAGGAAAAGGATAAACTTCGCTCAGATGTAACATCCCTATCTTCATTCCCTGTTTTTGTAAAATATCAATCGCTTCTTTTGCCGCACCAAAAGTCGAACCAAACGTGATGAGCATGATATCCTGATTATCCCTGGGATAGACCTGACAAGAGCTTAATTCCATCCGTATCGCTTCGAGTTTTTTCAAGCGTTTTTCAACCATTTTATTTCTAATCTCTGCCGATTCGGTAATATGACCTTCTTCGGTATGCTCATCACTATCTGCATAAATCACCTGATTTCTAAGCCCGGGATAGATACGAGGCGAAATTCCCGAATCGGTAAGATTATATCGCTTGTAGGTATAGGCTCGTTGATTCAGCCATTTGTTAGTAACCTCATACCGCTCAATCGAAATTTCAGCCAAATCAAACGAATCGACCGTCCAAAAAGAATCATTAAAATGCTGGTCAGTCAAGATTATCACTGGCACCTGATACTTATCGGCTAAATTGAAGGCTTTATTGACCAAAAGAAATGCCTGCTCTGGTGTGCCTGGGGCAAAGACAGCCCTGGGAAATTCACCGTGCCCGGCATGAATCGTAAAGAGCAAATCGCCTTGTTCGGTTCGAGTCGGAAAGCCGGTTGCCGGACCCGGTCTTTGGCTGACCACAATCACGACCGGGGTCTCGGTCATGCCAGCTAAACTTATTCCTTCGACCATTAACGCAAAACCGCCGCCCGAGGTTGCGGTCATTGACCGCACCCCGGTAAAAGCTGCCCCGATAATCATATTGATTGCTGAAATTTCATCCTCGGCTTGTTCGACTACAATATTAAAATCCTTTTCCTTACTGGCGATATATTCCATTATTGGCGTCGAAGGTGACATCGGATAACCAGCATAGAACTTAAGCCCGGAAAGAATTGCCGTAAGACCAATCACCTCACTGCCTGAGATTAGCATTCGTTTCTGACCCTTAGATTTAAGACCAATCTTGCAAGGACATTCGCGGCGAAACTGACCTCTTGCATAATCATAACCAGCCCGGGCACTGGCAAGATTCCGATTAACGATTTCCATACCTTTTGCTCCGAATTCTTCTTTCAAAACATTGTAGAGCAAATCGACCGGATAACCGGTAAGATGCATCAACGCACCCAATGCTACTGCATTGACCATAATCTTATCTTTACCATAATCCTTAGCCAGTTTTTCTAATGGGATGGGAAAGAAACTGATTCCAGGACCTTCAAATTTACCTTTTTCTTTGTCATAAATTATAACACCGTTTTCCACCATCTCATTTTGGTGCAGGTTTACCGTCTCTTCGTCTAATGCGATTAGGACGTTAACCAGTTCGGAGTTACAATATACCGGTTCGCTTTTGACCCGGATTTGCGAGAAATTATGACCGCCCCGAATTCTTGACATTATGTCCTGGCTGGTAAAGACATAATATCCGCCGCGGGTGAATAATTTGCCCAGGATATAAGAGATTGACTGCATGCCTTGACCAGCCTGCCCGCCAATCTTAATCGTCACATCGGTCACGGCTTATTTTAATTTGACAAACCTGATTGTCAAGAAAATTAGCTGAATTTAATTTACCAAATCGCTCTGGCTATCGGTTTAATTACTAACGGAAAAAGTTAACAATATACTGGTCATTGCTTCTTTTCACATCACAGCGATAATAAAATTTCCTGGGATTGCCGAGCACGAGTCGGTTCAGCATTATAAAGTCGCTCGGAATCATTTCTTTTCTCAGTTTCGATAGGTCTTTTAACGGAAACCACTGAACCTTACCTTCGTTCGAGGGTTTTAAGTCAAAATTAATCGGTCTCAATTGACCGATGTGAAGCAGGTAGTGCAACGAGTTATTTCTATTCAAATATAGATTCTCGGTTACTACCCCGCACAATTTTAGCCATTTGGTTTTAATATTACATTCTTCCCAAACCTCCCGGATAACTGCCTGGTCAAGGTGTTCACCAAAATGAACCTTACCGCCCGGCATCCCCCAAAGACCGACAAACGGTAAAAAGTTGCGTTTAATCAGCAGCAGTTGACCCTGACCGATGACCGCACCTAACACGACCGGTAATGCAATTGTCGTTTTTTTCTTGCTGGTTTTCATTATCTGAAGCATACAACAATTTTTTAAACGGTCAATCATTTTGGCTTGGTTCGGCTATTGACAAGAGTCAAAGTTCACTTAAACTAAATTGAAAGGAGTATTGTGAAAGTTATTTATGGCTGGATAGCTTTATTAGTCATCGTTATTACCGGTGTTGGTTTATTTATCATACAGTGGTATACGATGCCGGTTCAACCAAAAGAAAACCCATTGCCTAATATGAGAAAAAATCTTGCCCAAAGATACGAAGCGCGTGCAAACATGTTCTCGGACAGTGCAATGGCGATGGCACAAAGATTGAAAAGAACTCAAGGCTCATTGACTCCAAAACAGGAAGAAAAGGTAAATTCTTTGCTTGACCGTGCCAAAAACCTTAAAGAGAAAGCCGCCCAACTGCAGACAAAAGATTTAAGCGAAAACGAGACCGGTGAATTACTTCGCGCTTGTAATTCAATCTACGGCGAAGCCAGTGCCATCTGCAACCAATTACAGGTCGAATCCGGAAAATAAATACCCTATCATTCATAATTTTCCCTAAATTACAATATGATTCTTTATAAAGATGCCGGGGTGGATATCGATGCCACCAACCGAATTAAAAAGAAAATCAAACAATTAGTCAGAAAAACCTTATCCCCTAATGTCTTGTCTGAAATTGGTCTTTTCGGTTCACTCTACCAATTAAAAGGTTATAAACGACCGGTTCTGGTTGCCAGCTGCGATAGCGTTGGCACAAAATTACTCATCGCCAAAATGATGAACCAGCACAACACGGTTGGAGAAGATATCGTAAATCACTGTGTGAATGACATATTAACTTTAGGCGCAAGACCCCTCTTCTTTTTGGATTATATCGCCTATAGCAAATTGCGACCAGAAGTAACCCATGAAGTGTTTAAAGGTCTGGCTCAAGGTTGCCGAATCAATGACTGTGCTCTGATTGGCGGCGAGACCGCACAATTGCCAGGAATTTACCAACCCGGAGAATACGATTTGGTAGGTTTTGTGGTCGGAGTAGTTGAAAAAGAAAATATTATCGATTGCAAAAAATTAAAACCGGGTGATGTCTTAGTCGGTTTACCTTCAACCGGACTTCATACCAATGGTTATTCATTAGCCAGAAAAATATTCTTTGAAACCAAGCGATTTAAGCCGACCGCTCAACTAAAAGGTCTAAAAAGAAGTATTGGTGAAGAATTGCTCAGGGTACATCGTTCTTATTATCCATTGCTTTATCCCTTACTTGGTCAAATCAAAGCACTGGCACACATAACCGGCGGCGGCTTTTATGAAAATATTAAAAGAT
>JAOUPE010000198.1 GCA_029880025.1 Caldifarciminota bacterium | reverse complement strand
CAAGCCAATTCTATTTTGCCGGCTGGTTGGGAAAAGGAATAACAATCAATCTGATAAATATTATCGGCAGGTTTGGAACTATTCTGATTCTCATTTCATTAGCGATTGTCTACTTATTGGTCTTTACTAATGCCCGGACCTGGTTAACCCGAATCAAAATACCAAGCCTGATTAAGGGTATATTTAAAAAACGAATCCGGATTGAAAAATTTATACCTGAAACCCAAATTCCAGTAAAAGGTGAACCGCCTGGTCCAATCACTCAGGAAATCGAACCAGTCATGGCAAAAAGAGCATTAGCCGAATACCATTTTCCCAAAGATGAATTTCGGCAGCAGTTCCTGGAATTATTGGAAACACCGCTTGAGAAAGAGACAACCATAAACATTGATGATGCTCGCCAGGGTGCAGAACTACTTTTGGAAAAACTGGCTGAATTTGGCATCGAAGGCACAATTTCTAATATTTTAACCGGACCGATGATTACCCGCTTTGAATTTCAGCCCGCCCCGGGTATCAAGATTCAGCGGATTGAGAATTTAGCCGATGACTTAGCCCTATCCTTACAAGCCGAAAGGATTAGAATCCTGGCACCGATTCCGGGTAAATCCGCGGTTGGTATCGAGATACCAAATAAAGAGCGAAGAATGGTCCATCTTAAGAAGATTTTAGTCTCCACTGCCTTCCAGAACGAGAATTCACCGCTCGGTTTTGCCTTGGGTGAAACGATTACCGGCGAACCTTATGCCACTGATTTGCAGCAAATGCCCCATATCTTAATCGCTGGGACAACCGGTTCGGGTAAGAGCGTGTGCATCAACTGTATCATTGCCAGCATCATCTATCGTTCCTCATACCAGGACGTCCGATTCCTGACCATCGACCCAAAACAATTAGAGCTGCCAATCTATAATCCAATACCCCATCTACTCAGCACGACGACGATTGACCCCAAAACAGCCCTGGCTGAACTCGACCAGGTGATAATGATTAT
Source organism: Caldifarciminota bacterium (assembly GCA_029880025.1). Lineage (GTDB taxonomy): Bacteria > Hydrothermota > Tepidihabitantia > Tepidihabitantales > JAOUPE01 > JAOUPE01. Next base: position 2,901 of record JAOUPE010000198.1, on the reverse strand, counting down.
GGAGCAACGCTATGGCGAGTTTGCCCGGGTCGGAGCGCGCGATATCATCGGTTACAATGAGAAGATGGGAAAAGAAGACAAACTCAAAAAACCTTATATTGTCGTAATCATCGATGAACTGGCGGATTTGATGTTACGGGCACCGATTCAAATCGAAGATAAGATTACCCGCTTGGCACAGATGTCAAGAGCGGTCGGGATTCATCTGATTCTGGCGACCCAGCGACCATCGGTCGATGTGATTACCGGATTGATTAAAGCCAATTTTCCCTGTCGAATCGCATTTCAGGTTGCTTCGAAAACCGATTCTCGAACCATCCTGGATATGAATGGCGCCGAATCGCTGTTAGGCAGAGGCGATATGCTCTTCTTGCCGCCCGGTAAAGGTGAACCGATAAGATTACACGGCGCTTTCATCTCTGCGGCGGAAACGAAAAAGATTGTCGACCTCTGGAGTGAATATTATTTGACCGAAATGCTTGACAATTTCATATCGGATGGTAGAATAAAAGCTCGGGAAATCATCCAACAAGGGGCATTGGAAATACTCTTGGATAAAGAGAAAGCCTCAATCAAAGAGAAAAGGCAGCAGCTTTATTCGCTTTTATCGGATAATGTTGCGGATAGTCTCTTAGCATTAGATTATCATCGTGCCTTGCCCGAAATCGAGCAAGCGGATAGAAAGAAATTACAAACCAAAGAAACTTTAAGAGAAGTCGATGAATTTTTTGAAGAGGCGGCAAAACTGGTTTTCCGGCATAAAGAGGCTTCGGTCTCGATGCTCCAGCGAAGACTCGATGTGGGCTGGGCAAGAGCCGGTCGGATTATTGACCAGTTGGAACAAGCCGGTATTGTCGGTCCTTATGTCGGTAGTAAATCGAGGCGAGTTTTAGTCGAAACCGAAGAAGAATTGATGAAACTGATAGCCGAGGCGAAAAAATATGCATAAAGTAACGATGCATCAATTGGTGCGGCTGATTGTCGAGCGTATCCCGGCAAACTCATCGAACAGTTTAAAAGCCTATATCGAAAGATTACCGGTAGCAAAGGAGACACCGCCCACTCCTGAAATTAAAGTCGAAGAATATTTTGTCTCGTTTCGCCGTTATCCGGACATTGTTACTAAAGAAAATCTTTTAGAAATCTGGCTTGGTCGACACGAGGAGATTCTCGGTTATGTTCGGATGGACCCGAATTGGCACGACGGCAAGGACGATAAGAAGAAACGCTGGGAAATTACCCGTGCCTATGTTCGACCCCAACACCGCGGCAACTACTTTTCAATTTTTATGACCGAGCTCGGGATTAATTTAGCCAAGAAGAATAAAGCCGATGCGATAGTTGCTTATCCCAGACATGTTGCAATGCTCATCACCCTGATTGATTTTGGCTTTAAAACCGAAGCCGGCAACTATGACACAACCCTGCATCGCATCCGAAGGCAAGGTCATCGCTGGTATCGCAAAAATACCAATGCCCGCCGGCTTTATTATGCCCAGGAATTTCGACCATTCATTCAGGACGGTAGTTTCATAATGGAAAAGAATTTAACCACCAAAGGCAGAAGCTTCTGGCGATACCTATGGGAAAAAGTCTAAATTTCTAATTCCCCCCACTCTTTAAATCAATTTCCGTTGACTTTTACAATGATTAAAATATAATTAACATCTAACTATCGCTAATATAATGAAAATCTTATGAAATTCGGCACCGCAGTTAAAAATTTTGTCGCTTCCTGGGGACCGGTGATTATCGTGGTCCTCTTGTTGCGGTCATTTGTAGTTGAGGCGTTCATGGTTCCAACCGGTTCAATGGAAAATACGATTTTGATTGGTGATTTCATGCTGGTGAACAAATTCATCTATGGCGTCAAACTTCCTTTTTCCACCCAGACTTTAATTCCGCTGAAACAACCGAAACGGAGTGATATTGTGGTATTTCGTTACCCGTTAGACCCGGATTCACCAGAACCCCAAGAAAATTATGTTCGATTTTTCCCACGCTGGCTGCCACTCCTACCAATCTACTGGGACAAGATCAAAGGTTTTTTTCACTGGTATGCTCCCCGCACTTTCATCAAGCGCTGTGTAGCAATAGCCGGTGATACGGTAGAAGTGCGTGACAAAAAATTGTATGTAAACGGTCAACTCCAAAACCAATATCCGGTGGTCCACAAAGACCTGAGGATGTTTAAAGAACTGCAAACTCCAAATGAAGACTATCAGAAATTATGGAAAAGCGGACAATTCATCAATAATCCAGAAGTTGGAGCCGGGGTCAGAGACAATTTCGGTCCGGTCGTTGTGCCGGATGATTGTATTTTTATGATGGGCGATAATCGGGACAATTCTTCGGATTCAAGGTTTTGGGGACCGTTGTCTTTAAAATATGTTAAGGGCAAGCCCCTGGTCATGTATTTCTCTTCGGATGCCGCCCCCAATATTGCGCGCATCATTCTCTCACCCACCCAAATCCGTTGGGAGCGAATCGGCCGACTTTTGAGATAAAAATTAAAAACTAAAGATAAAAGACACCTATTAAAAATAAAATATAGGATTAGAAGAGATTAAATATTTACATTTTTAGGTTTGTGTTTTTAATATTTTATTTTTCATTTTTGATTTTGGCAAGTTCCGGGTTATTTCTTCAACTGTTGTTACATAGGCAAAAGCATAGGCTAAAACCCGCAGTGAACTAAGGTGAAAAAACTCTTCACCTGAGCCAGTGCCATCTGCTAAAAAGAAGACACGAAAGTCGCGAAAGAATGCATCACGTGCAGTGGATTCGCAGCAGACATTGGTCATCACGCCGCTGATAATCAAATCAGACACACCTAATCCCCTAAGCACTATTTCCAAATCCGTATTGTAGAAAGCACTGTAGCGGTGCTTATAAATAATC
>JAOUPE010000197.1 GCA_029880025.1 Caldifarciminota bacterium | reverse complement strand
TAACCAAAACGATTATCAGAAAGATTAATAGGGCAATCCCGAAACTTACCAGGGGTCCAGTTATCGCAATCCTTAACTCTTGCTTGGGGTCTTCGGGCAGGCGTTCCATTCGGGCAACACCCCCGATTGGCAATAGGGTAATATCGCTGACTTTGATGCCATAGCCGCGGGCTACCAGACTGTGTCCGATTTCGTGAATTGTTACCGAAACGAAGATAGCGATAATGAAAAACAAGCCAAAGACCGCACTCTGCACACCGCCGCGGAATATATTTACAATGGCAATGAAAAGTAAAAAGCCGACAAAAGTTAGATGGAGACGAATCGGGATTCCAAAAATTTTAGCAATTACTATTGACCATCTCATATTTTATCCTAATTTTTTGGGTTTATTCCTCAATCTTAATAGCGGTGACCGGACAGTCTTCGACTGCCTGGCGCACACAGTCCTGAGCAGCATCCGGGACAACTTCAACTTTAACCATTGCCACATCGCCTTCCATTTCAAAGATATCCGGACAACTGCTAACACATAACTCGCAGCCGGTACAGAGTTCCTTATCTATCGTTAGCTTCATCGTCTCACCTCCCTTCTTTAAGTTTTGTCAATTTTAATGAAATTCTGATTGACATCTTAGACGAACGGCTTTAAGCCGCTTTCTTTCATCGCCTTAGCTCCGAGTTGAGCACCCAATTCCAAAGCCCTGAGATTAATTTCAAGGGTATAGGTTGGCACGCGATTTTTTACCGCTTTTTTGAGGGATTCAAGTTTTACGATGCCGCTGATACTAACAATTGAGCCTAATAAGATTATATTGGTAAAAAGTTCACGATTAAAGTTTTGTCTTGAACTCTGCGATAGGGGCAATGAGAAGATGTTGTCACGATAACACTGCCGAACATAAAAAGAATCGACCAGCTGGATGCCGTCTTCTTTCAAATCCGGAGTATAACAGTCACATGCCTGCTGGCTCATACAGGCGAGCAGGTCTAACCGTCTTGCTTTAGGATAAAGGATTTCTTCGTCGGCAACGATTACATCCGCTCTTGAAGCACCGCCTCTGGCTTCTGGTCCATAACTTTGAGTCTGAACGACTTTTTTGCCGTCGTAAACCCCACAAGCCTCAGCCAGAATGATTGATGCTAAGATTGACCCTTGACCACCGGTGCCGGACAATCTGATTTCGTAACGCATTAAACTTTCTCGCCTTTTGCCTTTTTTATCAAATTTTGATAGACTTCGGTATATTCTTCGGATTCGGTTTCCCACAACACCCCGATTTTTAATTTATTTTCATTCTCTTTGGTCTCAGGCGCGGCGACGCTTACCGTATTATCCCGCAGCCATTCCAGCATTTTGACTGCACTACCCAAACGGTTCATTCTGCCGTAAAGAGTCGGACATTGTGAAATTGCTTCAACCACGGTAAATCCCTTTTTTTGAATCGCCTTTTTAATCATATTCTTCAGGTGCACCGCATGATAAGTTGTGCTGCGCGTAACTAAAACTGCGCCGGCTGATTTGGCAATTTCTGAAATATTAAAACCCCGTTCGAGATTTCCATAGGGAGCAGTCGTCGCTATTGCCTGGACCGGTGTAGTCGGCGAGAATTGACCACCGGTCATTCCGTAATTGAAATTATTGATGATGATTAGACTCAGGTTAATATTACGGCGTGCGGTATGAATGAAATGGTTACCACCAATTGCCAAGATGTCACCATCACCACCAATGACAACCACTTCCAATTCGGGTCGGGCTAATTTCACACCGGTTGCCGAAGGTAGGGCTCGACCGTGGAGCGTATGGTAAGTATCGCAATCAAGATAGCCCGGAACTCGGGATGAACAACCAATACCGGATACGACACAGAGTCGATTTTTATTCAGTTTCAATTCGGTAAAGGCACGGACCATCGCATTCATTACGGTGCCGATGCCACAGCCCGGACAGAGAATATGAGGAAACCGACCATCCAGCCGGATATATTCAAAGATTTCAGGAAGATTATCCGAGGACATTAAGTATCTCCTCTGGAGTCAGCATCTCGCCGTCGACCCGATTGACCGTTATTACCGGGACATCCGGACTTACGGTGCGTTCTATCTCATTACTCAGTTGACCTTGATTCATTTCCGGAACGATAATCTTTTTGGCACCGCGCAAGAGGGTGGTTAACCGTTCATAAGGAAAGGGCCATATCATACATAGTCGAACAATTCCAATTGATTTACCGGACTTCTTCTCGTAAATCTTTTTGGCGTCAAACGCCGAACGTGCGGTTGAACCATAACAGACAATGATGGTTTCGGCGCCTAAATCAGTATAAAAGAAATTCCAAAGCCAATCCTTATTGTGTTCAATCTTATTTTTTAATCGTTCCATTTTCCAGGCAATGGTCTTAGGGTCATTGGTCGGAAAACCATCCTTACGATGGGTCAGACCGGAAAGGTGAATTCGGTATCCCTCGCCAAAACCAACCACCGGACCATCATAATTAGTATCGTCACCATAAAGCAGAAATTCATCTGGACCCTGAGTTGGTTTTGGGGGCTGGTAGATGTCGACTTTTTCTGGAAAACTGACTACCTCACGCATATGACCGACGATTTCATCGAGTAGAATTATTACCGGTAAACGGAGTCTTTCTGAGATATTTATTGCCTGGACCGTTAGATGAAAACATTCCGCAACACTCCAGGGCACCAGCGCGACGATTGGATGGTCGCCATGGGTTCCCCAACGTGCTTGCATAATATCACCCTGGGCAGGACGCGTCGGTAAGCCAGTGGCTGGTCCGCCTCGCATCACATTGACGATGATACAGGGAACTTCAGTCATACAGGAATAACCAATCCCTTCCTGCATCAAAGAAAAACCAGGACCCGAGGTTGCGGTCATTGCCTTGATTCCAGCCGCGGTTGCTCCGTTCATTGCACAAATACTGGCAATCTCATCTTCCATCTGGATGAATATTCCGCCAATTTTTGGCAATTCATGTGCCATATACTCAGCGATTTCAGTGGAAGGGGTAATTGGATAGCCGGCAAAGAACCGGACACCAGCACGAATCGCACCAATCGCACAAGCTTCGTTACCAGAAAGTAGTTCCATTCTATAGTTTTGTCACTTACTTCTTATTAGCTTTTTCGACAAAGATTGCTAAATCCGGGCAGTGTTGTTCACACCATTTGCAGGCGGTACATTTTTCCGGATTTACTGCCGTAACTTTTAAATCTTTATCAAGACCAAGCACATCTTCCGGGCAGAAATTGACACAAATTTCACAACTCTTACAAAAAGGTTTAATGATTCGGATTTGGTGTCCTTTAGGCGTAACAATCTTTACTGGGTCGACCGGTAATTTTTTCTTCATTAATATTCTGAAAAATAGTGAATCAGGATGATTCGATTTTACTTTCTTGCTTAGGACTCATGATACCTTTAATTACGATTAATATGCCGGCTACAATCAAAATAATCGGCCACCAGGTTTTAAGCGATAGAATGAAAGCGAATCCGATGACTAATAATATCACACCAGCGATAAAACGACTGCCGAGTAACCGTTCGCTCAATTTGCGATTGCGCAGGACAGCATCGAAAACAAAAATCACGCCGAAAAAAGTGATAAGATAAGCCCACCATTTATCCCAGGGAATTATATCGTTAGCGGCAAGGAAAAAGCTGATGCCGATTGCCAGAACAATAAGTCCACTCATGATGTCGGATAAAGCAGATTTTCTCATGCTCAAAGATTAATCACTCTTTTTAAAAAGTCAAGGAATAACCAATTTTATACTAAACACAAGATTGGCGCAGATAAGACTAGAGATGAGCGCCGATATAACCATCGGTAATTTAATTATTTGGGGTATCATTCCGAATAAAGAAATCGGGCATC
>JAOUPE010000196.1 GCA_029880025.1 Caldifarciminota bacterium | reverse complement strand
TTCTGGCCGGAAGAGAAACACCAGAAGCGGCACTCGCCAAAGCAGAAGAAGAGGTTAGCAAAATAGTTGAGATGTATAAACAATAATGAAGGTAATTAAACACTGAAAAGCACCGAATTAACCGAAGATTACTAAAATATTTCGGTGTTAATTTCAATGAGACTCAGGTGATAAAAAAATACACATTAAAAGAACTGAGTGAATCATATGCCTTTGTTGCACCCCTCATCATCTTTGTCCTGGTCTTCATCTTATTTCCGGTTATCGGGACATTTCTTACCAGTATGTTTAGAGATGTTGCGTTCTTGACCAAAGAATTCATCGGATTGGATAATTATAAGAAACTGTTGGTTGATAGCAGGTTTTGGCAATCTTTTCAATTCACGATTCTTTTTACCGCAGTTTCGGTTCCTTTAGAGCTAGGTTTAGGACTCCTCTTTGCCCTGCTCCTCAACGAGTTTCTGCCGTTTCGTGGCTTATTGCGGGTCTGTGTTTTAATTCCCTGGGCAATTCCAGCTGCAATCGCTGCCCGAATCTGGGAACTAATTTATAATTTTCATTATGGACTGGCAAATTTTGTGGTGCAGAGTTTTGGTTTCAGCCGCGAACCAATCAATTGGTTAGGGACCAGTGGTACGGCGTTCTTCTCCTTGGTGGTCTCGGATGCCTGGAAGACGATACCATTTGTTGCCATTATTCTATTAGCCGGGCTTTCCGCAATACCAGATGAGATTTATCGTCAAGCCCAAGTCGATGGTTCCAATTTTTGGCAAAGGTTTTTTCGAATCACTTTACCCCTGTTAAGACCGGTGCTCGTTGTCGCTCTGCTCTTCCGAACAATTGACGCCCTAAGAATCTTTGATTTGATTTATGTGCTGACCAAGGGTGGACCCGGTGGCAGCACAACATCCCTCTCGTTTTACGGTTATAAATATTTTTTGGTCTCGGATTTTGGTTATGGTTCAGCCGTATCGGTGACACTCTTTGCGATTGCCTTTGGTTTATCAATTGCCTATCTTCGATTAGGTAAATTTAAAGAAGAAATCTTATGAGAATATTTTTTATTTGAGCAGTAAAAGATGGGCGAACGAAGGCTTAAATCAATTCTAATCATACTCGGTTCGATTTTTATGATTGCTTTTTGCTTAATGCCATTTCTCTACATGCTTATCATTAGCATCAGTAAAAATCCTGATTTTTTAGCAAGCTTGGGAAATTTTCAATTTGCTTCAGATAATTACCATGGTATATTAACAATAAAATCTTTGCACTTTCTGGATTATTTACGTAACAGTATAGTGGTTTCGGCGGTAAGCGCATTCATTACCGTGCTGATCGCTGGTTTGGCAGCTTATGCGATTACTCGCCTTACGCTCTTGGGAAAGGTTTTTATTCTACTTTTTGTCCTGGCGATCTCGATGTTTCCCCAGATAAGTATTGTCAGTTATCTTTACCGATTCATGGGAAGGTTGAATTGGATTAATACCTATCAGGGTCTAATATTCCCATATATTGCCTGGATTCTGCCGCTATCATTGTGGATACTGGTCAGCTATTTTTCCCAGATTCCGAGAGACTTGGACCGGGCTGGACTGGTCGATGGTTGTTCAAAATGGCAAATCCTGCGAAAGATAATTTTTCCGGTTGCCGCGCCCGGTCTTTTCTCAACCGCATTACTCGCATTCATTTTTGCCTTTAACGAATTCATGTTTGCCGTGATGTTAACGATTGACTATCATTCACGAACCGTACCGGTTGGGATTGCGCTATTTCAAGGACTGCACGGCGAAATACCCTGGGGGACGATTATGGCGGCTTCGACAATTGCTACCGTGCCGATAGTAATTTGTACGATCCTTTTCCAGCGTCACATTATCCAGGGAATAACTCGAGGAGCAGTAAAGGGATGAGAGTTCGATTAGTCGATGTGACAAAAAAATTTGTTTCCCTGCGGGGAGAAGTTTTTGCGGTAAACCGAATAAATCTGGAGATTAAAGATGGTGAATTTTTCGTCCTGCTGGGACCGAGCGGAGGTGGGAAATCCACTTTGTTAAATTTGGTGGCTGGATTAGAAAAGCTTTCGGCAGGTGAGATATGGTTTGATGAAAAGTTGGTAAATTCAGCTAAGGGTGGTGTTTTCTTGACGCCCAAAGAGCGAAATGTGGCATTTGTATTTCAGAGTTATGCACTGTATCCCCACTTGAACGTATTTGAGAATATCGCATTTCCCTTGCGGATTAGGAGTGGGCAGAAAATTACAATTAAGCAATCGGTGGAAAAAGCGGCAAATACCCTTAAGATTTCTGATTTGCTCTTTGCCAAACCGAAAGAATTGAGTGGCGGACAGCGGCAACGAGTAGCAATTGCACGGGCAATCGTTCGCCAGCCGAGCCTGTTTCTTCTGGATGAACCGCTATCAAATCTCGACCCTCAATTACGATTATCCACCCGAAGGGAATTGAAAGAACTCCAGCGTAAATTAGGTGTCACAACCGTCTACGTTACCCATGACCAATTAGAAGCCATATCGATCGGTGATCGGATTGCAATAATAAGGGATGGGGGATTGGTTCAGGTCGGCACACCGGACGAATTATACGAAAAACCAAAGAATCCCTTTGTTGCAACATTCATCGGTGCACCAGGCATGAATTTAATCGAGACTTCAGTTCAAGAGGAAAACGGTATTTACTGGATTCGCTTGGGTAATAAAAGGATTAGTTTGCCGCAAAATCGAAAGAATGATTTTGAAAAGTTTGTGTCCAAAACCTGTATTTTAGGAATCCGACCCGAACATATCAAAATAAATCCATTCCAAACCGAGCAATCTTTCCGAGCAAGAATTAAATCTATCGAAAGTCTGGGAAGAGATGAATTGGTTCAAGTATCAATAGATGATGTGGACATCCTGGTTCTGACCAACGAGCCAGGATTAGAAAAGGATGAGGTCGTGGATATCGAATTCGACCTTTCCAAGCTGCAAATTTTCAATAAATAAGGTGGTTTTGAAATATTATTTGAAATATTAAAGTTATTTTTTATAATTAAAGGTAGAAACAAAGATTATGTCGAATAAACCATTTCACTTTCACACACGATTTTATCTTGTGAAATTACTCGGCGATAAAGCGAAGAACCCTGCCCAGTTATTAGATGGAATAAAAAAAGTCCCAATTTCTTCAATATATTATCATACTCATCGGTTTTTGCAGCAGCATCATTATCTCTCGCCTGAACCCCCGAACGATTTTGCTTACTGGTTAAGCAATATCCTTAACCTTAAACCTTTAGGCGAATCATTTGCCAGTGTTGATGTGGTCTGTTTTAAAGACATGGAAGCGCTAAGGGCACAATTTGTGAAAATTCTGAATGACTATTTGGCAAAAGGTAAACCGATCGTAGATTGTCCAGCCGGCTATGAATTTCACTTCATGGGTTGTTTGACCTTTGTTTTGCCAACACCTCATATTGCGAATAATCGGAAGGAATTTGCTGAAGCGCTGAGTAAGGTCAGCATCAATTCACTTTATTTTCACATTTTCGAGGCAAGAATGAGGCTATGTCGCGATGAAAATGACTTTGCCGCCTGGTTTAAAGAAATTGGCGAAACCGACCTGGCAAAGGAGGTCGCGAAATTAGACCCCTATACCATAACCTTGGAAGGATTAAGAGAAAAGATTATCAAGATGGTGCATAAATATGGTAAGTCTTAATAACTATACACCAATCGTTAGTCAAAGCACAATTGATGAGTTATACCTATTAGGTAAAAAACTCCGAGATAAGGTTGTGCAGAATATCAATTCCACTGCGGTTGGGGGTGGCGTGGCTGAAATACTTACCAAAATGGTCCCGCTTCTGAAAGAACTTGGTGTTGATGCAAGGTGGGATGTCATAAAAGGCGACGGAAAATT
>JAOUPE010000195.1 GCA_029880025.1 Caldifarciminota bacterium | reverse complement strand
ACTATCCTTTTTAGATATTTTTAATCAATTATCACAACTTTTTCGGATAGCGTTTCTCCTCTTTTTTCAAATATTATAAAGTAAATACCAGATGAGACACTAATTCCGTTATCATCGGTCTTATTCCAGGTGATTGTAAATTCGCCCTTCCCCAAGATTGGCGATAATTTTCTAATTAGCCGACCACAATTGTCGAAAACTTTTATGCTTCCATTACCTGAGTCTAATGTCACAACTTTTATCTGGACACTATGCTTGGACAGAGTAGGGATTACTTTGAGCAAGGGCAATGTGATGTATGAAGAATTTGCTTCTTCGATATAAGTAATTTGATAACTGGCAGCTTCATGTTCATTGACATTAGCACTGCCTGAATAACCACAAGCAGCATGGAGTCGAGTTATACCGACATGAGTAACAGCAGCACTGGCACCACGAATCCGTCCAAAGACCATTGAATTCTCAGAGACCCAACCAGCTTGTGGATAATGCGGGTCTAACACATAGACCGAGTTTAGTGCTGGTGACCACGATTGTCCACCCCCAAACACAACAATTTTATCATCAATAACTTCCATGCCATGAGAATGTCTTCCGACTGGTAAATCAGGTAACTGATTCCTGGTATTGGTTTCAAGTGTATATTTGTAAACAGTTGGGTCAGCAGACCATCCACCACTAAAATAGAATTCACGACCATACGTGCAAATTGCGCAATAAGCTTGATATCCCGGTGTTGATATCCCAAAATCCCAAGAGTTAGTAGGAATATGATAACGATGCAATTTTGAACCAAATGAGTATAAAGTATCACCAATAATTGCAAAAGGACCAACCGAAGTTGTCGGCGGCAGAGAACCCATAGTCCAGGTATCACTATCCACATGATATATTTGAAGAAGGCTATCAGGTGAGGTTCCACCTAAACAGAAAATTCGATTACGCGCCAAATCGTAAGCTGCATAGAAATTTGCTGCTGGGTTAGGTAAGTTTTGTTTTATTGTCCAGGTTCTGGTAATCTCGTCGTAGAGCCAGTTGTTATCACTGCGAATATCATTTACGAAACCTCCAAGTACATAAAAATGACCAGAGGTATCACCACAATCAGCACAAGCGTAAGTCGTTCCAGGAGCTGAAGGCAATTCGGTCCAAATTAAACCAGGAATATATGAGAGTCGACTTAAAGTATCATTGGTTCGGTCTGAATCGCCTGGTAAGTCGGTGAAAGCGGTTATGAAATAACTCGTACCTGGTCCACCAGTATTGAAATTAGTAAAAGTAATATTAACTGTATCGTTAGGATTTAGAGGTCCGGTAATGGTCTGAGATTGATTGTAGAGTCTGGAGCCTTCCGAATCAATCCAGATTGTAACTGGGATATTTGAAATTAGATTCCTTCCGTTATTTTTTATTGTAACATTAACCGCCACAACAGAATTAGGGGGTGGATGGCTAGGTGGCTGATTGATTCTTAAAAGTTTTGCATCAATTGATGGAATGAGAATCGTGCCTCGCTCGTGAAACATACTTGCTGCATGAAGCCTCCAGGCATTCTCAAAAAACATTTTGCCTGAAACATAAGCTCCGCCACCAAGCATTGGTGTTTCCCTCTGCCAATTTCCATTTGGTCCATACGCTAAATCATAAGAATATACTCCATTTGTTGTATCGCCCCAACCATCCTGTAAGCCAAAACACCACAAAATACCTCGAACCACTTCCATCCCGAATCCATAGGCACTTTGAGGCAAACGTGTGAAAAGTGAATTACTGATTCCAACACCAACCGTATATTCACAAACTGTATCTTTTCCAGGCCAGCCACCAGCAAAATAGACCTTATTATTATAAGCAGCAGCTCTACCAGTTGCTCCACCACCAGGCAGATTACCACGAAACGACCAGGTATCGCCGCTGACCGAATAGGCAAAAATTCCCAAACTAAAGGCACTCAAATCACTGCCAGTAACATAAATTGTATCACCGACCGCTGCACCATAGGTGCCGACCATCGATACATAGCATTGTGTCCCCAAATACCAGGAATCACGCACTACATCATAAATTTGGGTATAATTTGTAACCAACGAACTATCATAACCGCAGAAAACAAAGATTTTGTTAGTTGGAGAATGAAAGATTGCACACATGTTGGTCATCGCATAAGGCATTGGCTGCATCTCATGCCAGGAATCGCCGAAAGCAAAATATTTGTAAACCTCATTAGAGAGAGTATCGTTAATCCAACCGCCAATCACATAAAAATGACCAGAGGTATCACAGCAGCCAGCCGTACTAAACCTCATTGCTGGAACCGGAGCTAAAGAATCCCAAAATATGGTAAATGGTATAGGTAGTGGTTCTGGAAATTGTTTGGCTTCTTTAACTTTCATTGATGGATAATAAAAAGATTCGGATTTTTCTGCAGGATTAATTCTTTCTGGTTGTTCACTAATTGGCGTACTCAAAAAGTCAGGAGTATTGGCAAAGGTGAAAAGGATAAGCCCGGTTATTAGAAGGAAAAATATCTTTATTTTTTCCATCTTAGACCTCCTATTAATGGTTTAATTTCATTGTTGCACCCTTGTTTATTGACCTGAGTTTGTTAAAAGTTACATTTTATTATTTTAATATGGAGTCCGACTAAATATACATTATTTATTATTTTTGTCAAGTAAAAAATTAAGGTGTAACTTGTATCAATTAGAATTATTTAAGTAGTTTTCACAGCTAAATTTTTACAATTTGAGTGATTCTATTTTTTGCTTTCAAAAAGTAAACACCTTTAGGCAGATTTCGGGTATCCAAACTCAATTTATTTCTTGTGACTTTTCTCTCAAGAATAACTTTTCCTGCAGCGTTATAAATTTTCAATCTTACGGTTTCTATCGAAGATATTTTTACTGACAGGTAATTGGTAAAAGGATTGGGATCGCATAATATAGGATTAATGTCTTTTTTATTGATTACTTCAGTCACAGCCATGCCATCGCTTGTTTTGTAAATAGAACCATTAGAACCAACTGTCCAACCGACCATCGGCGCTGGAAAATTTATTGAGAATAGGGTTATTGATGGATTGATAATTGTATAATGTCTATATAATTTAGCAACGAATCCACTATCGCCACAGATATAACCAGTATCGTTATCTTCAAAATCAATACCGTAAAGGTTTACTAGGGTTGGAGAGATTAGCTGATACCGATTAAGTCCTGCATTAGTTGTTTTAAATATACTTCCAGCATCGCCTATCGCATGACCCCGGTAATTAATAAAATAAATACCTCTTAGATTGTATGGTTCAGGTATTGATAAGTTAGCCCAATTTGAGCCTCCGTCTAAAGTTCCTAAGCAAATGCCTCTGTCCCCAACGAGCCATCCTGTCGAGTTATTTATAAAGAACATACTCCTAAGTGTATTGTCTGTCGGCATTATAATTACTTGCCACGTCATTCCACCATCCCGAGTAATAGTACAAAATCCTCTATCCCCAATAATTATACCAAAACTATTATTAGTGAAATGAACATCATAAAGAGTTAAACCGCCCGGAGTAGAACTTCCGCTCCATGTGCCTCCTCCATTAGTTGTCGATAGCACTGTCAATTCACTTCCCACAACCCAACCAGTATCACCAAGAAAATAAATTGCATTGAGTTTAGTAGTAACTGGTGTGGTCTGTCTTGTCCATTGATTTCCGCTGTTTGTTGTTTTTAGAATTATTCCTGAATCACCGCAGATATAACCGGTTAAAGTATCCGAAGGGAAAAATACGTCATGAAGATTCGCGGTTGTTCCTGATATCTGAGGTGCCCAACCAGTATAAATATAAGCACACAATAGTATAAATACTATCATTTAACGCCTCCGCTTAATTAGATTGTAAGTTATTCAAGTTTTATGTCAAGAACTTTGTAGCATTATAATAAATAGAGTTATGGATTTTTGGGTAATAATCT
>JAOUPE010000413.1 GCA_029880025.1 Caldifarciminota bacterium | reverse complement strand
GCCCAAGACTGCCACATCACTGGCACAGATATGAGCAATCGCCCAGCCAAAAAATGGCATCACTACCGGCATGCCAAAGGTTGGGTCAGTCGCTACTGCCATGACCCGGTCGCCTAAATCAATCACTGCCGCATCCACGCCGTGTTTAGGACCAATCATGACGTTTTTGTTCGCTTTGCCTAAATAAGGGAAGATAATCTTTTCAAATGATTCCCGGTCAAGTTTGCCGATTGCTGGTAACATAAAAAATGCCTCCTTTAGCTATTTGTCATGCCTTTTGAACAAGTTTTTCTTATGGGCAATATAATTAAGGGACAATATTCGGTTAGGCATAGGCAATAAATACAATATTATTATTGAGCTGTCAATAGCTTTATTTATCGGGCAAAAGGATTGACAAGAGCTAAATAGACATTAATATTAAATAGCAAATATCAAAATGAGAAATCAAAAATTAAATACTTTCTTAAATATTATTTCTAATTTTTGTTTTGTATATTTGATTTTTTATTTTTGATATTTGATTTAAGTATGCCGAGGTGGCGGCAATCGACCGCTTCGGTCGCACCGACACCGAGGCAAATGCCAGTATGCCGAGGTGGCGGAATTGGCAGACGCGCTAGGCTCAGGACTTAGTGGCTTAACAGCCATAGGGGTTCAACTCCCCTCCTCGGCACTTCGTTTCACTCGTGCCTCGTCAGGTCATTGGACTCAGACGAGTAACAACTCCCCTCCTCGGTATTATATCAATATCAAAAATCAAATATAAAATATCAAAAATAAGGAATATTTAAATTTAGAATATTAGTTAACGGTCATTCATCTAACAAACAATTCAACTGACTTATAAACAAACCATATCCCGGCAAGAACTGCCACGACTAATCACAAATCAGGTAGCCGCAACCTTTAGGTTGCGTTTCTTTTGCCTCGCAGGCTAAAGCCTGCGACTACCCAAGTATTGAGGCTATTGAACGATAAACAAACCATACTCCTGCTAATACCGCCACCACCCTTGCCGCAATTCTAATATCCTTGAATCTACTTATAAAGCCAAAAAAAAGAAACGGCAAAAGATAAACCGTTGTGGCTAAAAAGAAAAAGAAGAAGAAAACTATTCCATACCAGGGTTTACCTAATTCGGTAGCTGTAGTTATTGCCAGTAAGAATGGTGGGCAGATATTGATTCCGGTCAAAAAACCAAAAATCAGATTGGACTTTCGATTCTGAAAATATTTATCTAAAGAACGACACAATGACCAATGGGGAAAAGAAGTCACCAGACCATATAAAATCATCAAAATTCCTAAAACCAGATATGCTATGGGCAATATTACCGTGCGAAATGAAGGCAACGAAGAAATCATTCCACCGATAAGACCAAAAACCGCACCAAAAAGTAAATAAGCAAACAATCGTCCCAGAATGAAAATAGCTAAAGATATTGCCGAACTTTTAAAACCTGATTCTTGCTTCGACAGCATCAATGGTCCAAGCACCGGATAACAGAAACCGATACAAAATATTCCAGCTGTAAAACCCAGAGCAAGACCCTTTAAAATCATTTTTCGCCCTCTTTGAACTGTCGCTTGCCTTGCTCAGTCATCCGCTCTGGAGTCCAGGTATTCTTTTTATCTAAATAAACTTTAACTCCTTTCACTTTCAGAATTCTCCCAACCGATTCTTTAATCGCATCCTGTAATTCATTGATTAATGGACAATCTGGAGTTGTCAGAAGCAGACCAATGGTTACTTTGTCATCTTTTTCAATTTTTATTTCACTGATTAAACCTAAGTCATAAATATTAATCCCTATCTCAGGATCAATAACACCTCGCAAAGCAATTATAATATTTTCTTTAGTCAAGGAATCCGATAGAAAGGCACGTTCTCTGATAATGAGACTTGAATTGACAATCCTTTTTGAATGGAATAACTTTGGTAAAACAATTATGAGAACACCAACCCCAACAATTAGTGCGATTAAAAGAATCCTTCTTAAGACAATTGGCATCATAATATAATATCCTATTAAACAAAACTTTGCAATCATCTTTTAAACCATAGAGAATGGTAGCCGCACCCTTTAGGGTGCGTGACGCAGGCTAAAGCCTGCGGCTACC
>JAOUPE010000194.1 GCA_029880025.1 Caldifarciminota bacterium | reverse complement strand
CAAGAGTCAGGTTGAATCTAATCTTACCAATCGGCTCATCATCGATAAAAATTTCAAGGTAAGGTTGATGTTCAGATTTGATTGTATGTTCAACCAATCGAACCAGAAATGTTTGATCGGGCGGATACTTTTCTTTATCCAGGTATTTGAGCAGCTGTCCGGATTTATTCCAAGCCTTCACCATAATATCCTGCGCCAGGTTGATATTTAGCAGGTCTTCGGTTTGCTTGACACTTTCTTTAAATAATGTGTGCCACTTGATTGCTTTGGCTTTTTCTAAAGCCTTTTGCTTTATTGGTGATAGCTTATCACTCGATTCGATTGCCGACAATCGATCTTGATTTAAATTTTTTTCCTGGAAAGCGAAAAACTGTTTTAACGTGATTTGCGAACTATTCATCTTTCCTCCTCTCATTGATTACTAAGTTTCCCTTTGCCTCGACCTCTGGTTTGCTCTGGTCGGAAACTGGTTTGAAGCGTATTTCAAACTGGGTCAGGATTGATTGGTCGGATTCGACTTGTTGAGTTCCCAGGTCTTGTGTTGTTTCAATTCTTACTCTTGATTTTATCGATTCCTTCATTTTTTTCTCGCTTCTTGCTTTTCTTAGGAAAAAGTAGCCAGCGCCTAATCCTAAAATGATAATTACTCCTCCGGCACCCCATGGGATTGGTAAAGGTTTTTTTGTTACCAATACAAGATTAACCGGGGTGTTGAAAAGAACTTCTGTTCCAGCCGGTGGGTATTGTTTTGCAACAATTGCGTTCGGGTCAGCAATATTGCCTTCTAACTCTCCTAATCGCAACCCGGCTTGCTTGATGAGTTGTTTGGCTGCTTTTATTTTAGAATCAATCAAGCTTGGAACGATTACCTTCCTTTCCCTGACTATTGGGGTGATGCGTTCGATAGGTATTCCTGAGGTTCTTGCGACATTATTGCGTTCGTTAGATTCCTGGACCGGCGCGACCTTAACCGTGAAGGTGTGGATCATTCTGCGCCGGTCATCAGAGATTGGTAGACTGATTTCGACCGATACCCCGGCGTCCGGTCTTAATTCTGGTACCGGGAAATATTCACTGAACCAATCTCGAGTTGGCTCTTCGGCTCGAACAACGGTTCCAGGAGCTAATCGATTACCAATATTTTGAATGTCTACTAAGAGCAGTAGAACTCTGCCGTCCTCGACAATTTCCCAGCCGGCAAAAGAGACCTTTAAATCTGGCTGTTGCAAAGGAACAACGGTATCGATAGGTGGCGGGGATGACCTCTTATCCCAGAACTTGTTGCCGGTCAGGGTCTTTTCTTCCAGTGGCAAGGAAAATTGAATCCAGTTGCTGGTTCGGATTCTTCCACTAACCGCTCTCGCGCCGACTGAAATGTAACCCGAAGGGTCAGTTTCGATAATGGAATAGAATTCATAGCCCAGGCGGGCTTCCAGTCTATACCAACCTTTTTCATCGGTAATGTTTCTTGCAATCAAGACCCCGTTGGTAAATAGGGAGTTCAGGTTAGGGTAAGCGTCGCTAGCGCCATAGACAAGCATCATGACCCCTTGTAAAGGACGGCGTTCGTCACCAACCTCACCTTGAAAAACTCGACCCTCGAAGACCCAACCAGACTCAGGCGGTGTTGGCCGGGAATTCAGAGGAGTCGAAAAAACAAAGATCATCAATGCAAGAAATATATATGTTAATTTGGGGGCTTTAAAGTAATGAGTAGGCTCTTTATCACGATGATTGGACATCTGAGTCACCTCCTTTCTTTATTTTAGCTGATGTCTTTTCCAGAGGTAATGACCAACACAGCTATAAAAGAGTTCTTTTTTCTTAAATCTCATAGGACATTACGTGTCATCAAAGTAAATTTCACCTTTCTCGTTATTTCCTTAACGCAAAGCTTCAGGAGAATATGCGTTATCATTTTCAGACCGCGAGTCAGAAAAGAAAATCCTGTCATTCTCTTTATGACAAAACTTTAAGATTACGGAATAAGAGAATTTTGGTGTCATTGTTAGAATCTTTTAATCGGTATGGGCTTGTATCCATATTGCCTCTTCTAACGATTATTTTACAGTTTTATAATTTAATTTTGGGTATTTGTCAAGGAAAATTTTTATTGTTGAGCCAGAGCGGTTAAGGAAAATTAATTGATTGGAGAACTATATTTCAAAGTGCAAAGATGAGGGATTAAAAAATTCTTCGACCATAGGTCAGGCTTACCTGTCTTTCGGAGAAACTGTTCCCGGGCGAAGAATAGAAATTTAAAATCCAATCTAAGTTTATTACATCTCTCTTAGTTAAAGAATAACCATTTCGGGCTGAGAGCCGATAATTTTTCCCAATGGTTGATGGCGAGTAAGATACTGCAACGCTATTATTTAATTTGTCTCCCAATGTCTTATGGTTAAACTTCAGATTATAGGCGCTCTGGCTTCTTTCCGCTTGAGGTAAGAAGGAAATCGAGCGATTAAATGAAAAAGAAATAGAAAAAGAACGAGACGGACTCAAATAATGGTTAAGACCGATTGTGATTGTGTGGTTTGAAATAAGTTGTGAGATTGGTGCTGAATTTTTAAACTGTTGATAGCCAAAAGTTATATTTGAATTCTGGTTAATTCCCCTAAGATTATAAGCAAAATTTGGTGAGATAAGGAATCCTCGGGTTAAATTGTTAATCTTAAAACTGTCGCTTGCCGCAGCCTTGTTCATTGTCCTTTGGTTGTAATTGGTCTGGATATTCAATTTTTTTATCGGGCTGAACCGTAAAGAGATGCCAAAACCACTTCCTTTAGTAGTCGCTACTTTATCTTTTACTAAATTATCATAATCGCGTTCTAACATCAGGCTTAAAGATGTTTTGGGAATGGCTTGGGTAGAAACTGTAATCCTACCTTTTCGTGTGTCATTCTTCAAATAAGGAACCCCGAGCGAAGTGTAACCTGGACCAATTTGATTAACCGCTAAATCCAATGTAAAAAATTTAAGATTAAACTTTACGGCGTTTTTTAAGGCATAGTCAATCCTGGTTGACCTTCTCGGTTGATAAAAGGTGTAGATAAATTTAGGAACATCTTCATACCGGAACGTATCACTTCTTAAATCACGGGTATGGATGCTGCCATCGGCTTCTAAAGATATATTGAGCATACTGGATAAATAGAAGTTTGACTCAATGCCGACTACTAAATTCTCTTGCGGCCGTCCGGTATCGGTTGGGGGAAGCGATTTTTCATCGTCTTTGACCTTCAAAATATTTAGACCTAAAAGATTGGTGCCCAATCTCAATCCATAGAGAGTTCGTTTGTAGGTTTTGTTTATGGTGTCGGGACGATTGGACTGACCACCGACTAAAGAGAAACGGAATGTTTTTGGAAAAAGACTGATGCCGGCGCCCCGAATTTGGCAGCCGGAAAGGGTATATTCGGTAAAGGAAGGTGAGAAATCACCCAAATCAATTGAGCCCCATTTCCAGGCTGGTTTTAGATTGAATTGATTGACTCGTTGGGAAGTGAATTTATCTTCCGAGGTATAAAATAGACCGAGACCAAGACTGAAAAAGGGAAATCCGACCGATGAGGATAGCGAGAAACGATAAGTAGTGGAGGGACGCCGGTTAGTTGCTCGATTTGAACCATATGCCTCAAAATAGGAACTAAAATCACCGCTTAGGGTTGGCTTAGGGAATTTTAGCGCGAAAAGAGAGGGAACAAATGCAAGGCAGCCGATAAAAAATAATCTAAAAATTGGTGGGGTTAGATTACCTCTTCTTTGATTTTGTCTATACATCTTCGGGGAAAGTTGGACATTCCTGTCGCAATGTTTTGATAATACAATTTATCCATGGATTACTTCTATTCGCCATGCAATTCTGGTTTAAAGGGAGCAGTTTTATCGCTTTCATTACCCGAGGTATCAAGCGAACTAACTCGATAATAGTAATCCTTTTTACCATCCAAATCAGAGAAACTCTCATTTTTCAATATTG
>JAOUPE010000193.1 GCA_029880025.1 Caldifarciminota bacterium | reverse complement strand
TTACGGGAAAAAGATTGATAGCTAATGAAGTTGACTTTAATAGAACAGATGGAGAATCCAATGTCCAAGATCCTGGTTGGTCTAAGGATGGCGCATGGGTAATCTTTTCTAAACTTGATACTACTGGTTTTTATCAAATTTACAGGAGGTACCCCGATGGAAGCGGAGAAACACCGATTACTTTTGACTCGAGTAATTTCACAGAATCCCAATGGGCACCGGATAGCGATTATATCGCTTGTATCATAGACGACAAGCTGGGGCTAATTGCCGCGGATGGTTCTAAAAAACAAATTCTTGACGAGGATATCTGTTCCAATCCATCGTGGTCTTTAGATGGCGAGTGGATTACATATGTTAAATGGTCATTTGATGAACAATACCATAAAATCTATAAAATAAGACGGGACGGCAGTGAGCAGACCTGCCTGACTGATGCGAGTACTAATTTCTTTCCTAAATTCTCCTCCGATGCTAACTTCGTTGTTTATCAAAAGGATGAAGATTTATTTGGGCAGATTTACAAGGTCGATATTTCGGGTGGTTATGAAGAAAAATTATCTAATGGAGATGTAGATTATGGAACGCCCCAGTGGTCACCTGCTACTGGTACAATTATATTTGTGGCTCAAGACTCAAATGGATTCTATCAGATTTATAAAATGGGAGCGTCAGGTGGAGAAGAAATTTCACTTACTAATGACCAATTTGACCATTTACAACCTCGATTTAGTCCGTCAGGTGAGAATATCGTATATGTAAAATCGCATCCTGATTCCTTCGGTAGCCAAATATGCCGAAAATCCGTGAGTGGAGGAGAAGAGATATCCTTAACCGATTACTCAACATTAAAAGAAGACCCTGAATGGTCTCCGGCTGGTGATTTAATTGTCTATGTAGAGTCGGATACTGCTTCTAAA
Organism: Caldifarciminota bacterium; assembly: GCA_029880025.1. Taxonomy (GTDB): domain Bacteria; phylum Hydrothermota; class Tepidihabitantia; order Tepidihabitantales; family JAOUPE01; genus JAOUPE01. The sequence goes on along the minus strand of JAOUPE010000193.1, from coordinate 3,065 downwards.
GCTAATAAGAGAGTTACGGTTATACCTGCATTTCCTACCGGTACTGAAGAGTATTTCAATTTCCCAATTAGTAGTGTCAAGTCATCACCCAATCCATTTAATAAAGCCCTTTGTGTTACCCTTTCTTCGGCTTTGCTGGCGCAATCAAGAAATCTTGACAAATTGAACCTTAGGATTTATGATATAAATGGGAAAATGGTTAAAAGCCTAAAAGTTACTGGTACCGAAGGCGACAGGATTTTCTTTATTTGGAACGGTAAAGACGATTCGGAACATGCATTACCTTATGGTGTATACTTTCTCAACTTTCAGGCGGGAAAGACAAAAATTCTCCGAAAGGTTACACTGCTTAGAAGATAACGAAGGATATAAAGTGTCGAGCTCAAATATTGAGTGCGTATGAATTAAGGAAAGGCAAAGAAAATAATGAATAATCATATTCGTAATTTTAAGTTTTCTCAGATTTTTCTTATTTTATCTTTTTTTCTCTCATATCTTTCGGGCGGCTGGATTATTCTGCCATCTCCAGAACCACAAAGGCTTGCTAAATTTTATTTCTTAACTCCTGATACTGGGTTTGTTTACAACCGACATTCTGTTTGGAAAACAATGGATGGTGGTATCAGCTATCGAAACATCTCACCCCCTATAGACACAAATAAATCTAACGTAAGGATTCAATATATTAAATTTCTCGATGATAGTACCGGTTATCTGTGGCATCACGATTATTATCCACGTCATATAACCGATACAATAAGAATTTGGAAAACCACTGATGGCGGTGATAGCTGGGAGAATATCTTAACGACATACGAAAGTTATGAAGGAGGAGGTGGTTCACTTTGCTTTCTTAACCCTAATTATGGCTATGTGGCGCTCCCGAATGATATAAATATTTTTAAAACAACTGATGGTGGTAGAACTTGGCTTCCCATTGCGATTGTGGGTAATATAGTAAATGATATTTCCTTCTGTGATACGCTTATCGGTTATGGGATAGGAAACAATAAGATTTGGAAAACTACTAATGGTGGAGGAAACTGGCAGTTAATCGCAACTTTAGATAGTTCCATATCTCTTGAAAAAATACAGTTTCCGCTTAACCATCACACAGGGTATATTTCCGGTTATAACGACGACGCTTTTGATTATGGAGAAGGAACAATTCTAAAAACTACCAATGGCGGTTATTCCTGGGAAGTAATTTTTTCGGTGAAGAACGAGATTAGTAGTATATTCTTTACCAATAATGATACAGGTTATGTTTCCTCAGTGCGCATAGGTGAAGAAAGAGATGTGGGTAAACTTTTTAAAACGATAAATGGTAGGGATTTTATCCGTCTGGCTCTTCCGAAAAAAGTGGAGGAAATAAATACACTCTTCTTTATTTCCGGCACCAAAACAGGTTACGTCTCTGCTTGCGGACAAGAGAATTATTGGATTTTTAAAACTGTTGATGGGGGTGGTGAATCATTGGGTTTCTGGAAACAGTTGACGACGATACCAGAAAAACCGAAAAAAGGTGTGCTCCTGAGTTATGTACCAGATTCTTATTCTCTATTCCTTTTAGAAAAAGGAAAAACCCGAGAGCTATGGTGTTACAATATCGCTGATGATTCATGGCAAACTAAGAAACCAATACCAGTAGAGATTAAAGAAGGCAGTATAACTTTTGATGGCAAAGGTATAACAGTTTTAAAATTAAAGTCAAACGAGTGTTGGCACTATAATATAACAAATGATAGCTGGCTAAAACTACCAAATATTCCAGGGGAAACTTTAGTTAAGAAAGGTGGCTGTATAACTTCGGATTGGGATAGTCTGCTATTTGTTTTAAAGGGAGGTAAGAAAAACGAATTCTGGATTTATAATAGTGAAAAGAGCCAATGGCAAAGAAAGCCAAATATACCAGGTATACCGGTCTTCAAAGGAGCAAGTATTGCCGCTGATGGCGAATATGTTTATGCGATTAAAGGCGGTAAGACCAATGAATTCTGGGCATACGATATAGAAGGTGATAGTTGGCATAGATTATCCGATATATTTGGCAAAGGGTTTAAAGACGGTACCTGCCTTGCGGCAAACCCCTATTATTTGGAACAAGACAGAGTATTAGCATTCAAAGGCGGTAGTCAGGAGTGTTGGGAATGGCGTGGATACTGGAAACTGATTCCTGGCATACCGGGCAAGAAAAAAATTAAGAAAGGTGCGCAATTAACGGTTGATGAGAATAATAACTTCTATGCGATAAAAGGTAAAAAGATGCAAGAAATCTGGCTAACCGATGAACTTACTTCTACTGTGATTGAAGGTTATGAGCAAGTAGAAATATCTGAAAATATCCAGACCGAATCTTATAACCTTGAAATCAAAGATGATTATAATATTCAAATTTCCAATCCAGTGAAATCAGTACTTCATATCCGATGTCAAAAATCAGTAAAAGAATGCAGAATATTTGATATTACCGGAAAACTGGTGAACCAGAATGTCATAACCAAAAATCACAATGAGACAGAGATAATAATTTCTTTGGAAGGAATAAACCCAGGAATTTATTTCTTACAACTCGGAAAGATAATTAAAAAATTCCTCGTCATCCGATAAGGAGACGACCCGGGAAGGTGACCCCTAAGTTTCCGACATCTTTGTCTTATTGGTTGTTTTTCTATTTTTATATCGGGACTAGGGCAAATCGTCCCAGTTTCTCAGGAAAATCCTTCCGACATTGTCTTTTTATTGCAGAAAAAAAAGAGACATTTTGGGGCAAATTTTTAATAAGAAGTTAGCCCTTATCTTCCTAAATTAGAAGCGTCCCCTTTATTTTCCCGAAGAGGAAGAAATTTAACCGCAGAGATAGCAGAGAAAGCTGAGAAGACGAAACCACGAGATTTCACAGATTTTCACAAGATAGAGAATAAAAAATAACCACAGATTAATACGGATAAGAGATTAACCACAGAGGACACAGAATTCACTGAGGCTATAAATAAAGATAACCAATTTTGAATTTAATTGTTTGGAATAATGCTTTGAAAATCACACCCTATGGATTTACCGGT
>JAOUPE010000192.1 GCA_029880025.1 Caldifarciminota bacterium | reverse complement strand
GGCTGGGTCAAAGAAGGCTTGAAAGAAGATGTTTTATTGAAACTGAAGGATAAAATTATCTCGGTATTTTTCGACTTGCGATTAAAAGGTAGGGTTTAAGATTTGGGCAAATACTCTGATAAATTGAAGTGGAAAGTATGTAACAAGTCTATTTTGAAGTTTTGCCTTCACTAATTGTGCCATATTAAAATTTATGTCTAAAATAAGTCAGCGCTATAGTTATGTATTGTGTCCAACAGAATCACTTGTAAGCATTTCAATTTTACTTACTAAAAGAGTTTGACCTTTTTACCGAACCAGAATTAGTTTGGTTTTAGAGCTGACCGTCTTTGAGTTTAATAGAACAAAGTAGATACCTGAAGCGACCGTTCGACTAATGCCATCGCGGCTATCCCAGGCAATTGTTCTTTCGCCGGGCGTAAACCAGCCGAGGTTACGGACAATCCTGCCTGTGCAGTCGGCAATTGTGAGAATATAAGGTTCGCTAAAGCGGGTGAAGACGAAAACCGCTGAACGGGTCGGATTGGGCGAACAGGAAACAGTCGGGGCTGAAGTAGCTGGTCGTGGTGTCTGTTCGCTGATTTCCACCAGATTGATGGAAGCAGCGTTAATTTCCCAATTACCGCCTGGCTCGTAGTTCTGCCAGACAAACCACATAGCTTCAGGTGGAACAAAGCCCAGACTAGGATTGATATTGAACTGACCGGTTGCGCCAATGTCTTCATGACGCCACTCACCATCCATATAGTAGACAGTTTCTATTGTCCAGTTGCCGTTATTTTTAGACTGCCAGACTACCCAGGGTCGGTTCAAGATATCACTGGTCATTACCGGGTGAACGTCTAAAGTCATCGGGCTTTGTGATAGCGAAACCGGAGCCGACCAGATCGTGTCGTTGTAATGGCTGACATAGATTTCGCCATTGTTGTCATCAAAGCTCTGCCAGGCGACCCAGATACCGCCATCCTCACCGCCAGTACTGCATCCGGGGCGCATCACCTTGTGCTGATTGGCTGATATTGGACCACTGCGCACCCAGTTCGAACCAGACCAGTAGCTACCCCAGATTTCAGTTATGCCCTGATGGTATCGGGTGTAGAATACCCAGAGTTTGCCAGAATGGTCAATGAGCGCAGCCGGGAAATGCTCGTCACTGGTATCTCTGGTCACTTGTTCCGGTGCTGACCAGTTCGTGCCATTCCAGGAGCTGGTCCAAATGTCGGAGTAATAGTCCTGGCGCGATTCCCAGAAACACCAGAGCCGACCCGATGAGTCGCGGGTCAGCGTCGGCTTCATATCCCCGGCTGGGTCGTCGGGAAAAGACTGTTCAGGACTCCATGAAGAACCATTCCAGTAGCTGTAATGCAGATTGTAATGGTAGCTATTCTCAAAGTTCGCCCAGACTACAACCGGTCTGCCGAGGCTGTCAATCCCAATTGCTGGGTCACAGTCCCAATACAGGTCAGGACCGATTACAATTGGAGTTGACCAACCGCTACTTTGGGTTCGATAAGAGCTGTAAATCTCAAACCGTCCATTGGTTGTGGAACGTCCTGAAACCCAAACGCACCAGAGCTTGCCGTCCGGAGCCTTCGCAATCACTGGCTCGGCATCAGTCTCAGGGTCAGCGCCAACAATTTCCGTGAGCGGATTACTAACCGCATTAACCGGTAAGAGGTTTTGGGTAAGCCGCTGGTGGTTGATGAGATTGTGTCGCGGCTTCAGCGTCGGGTCACCAAGGATTACAAGACCGTAAAACCAGTCCCGGCTCCATTCGCCATTTTGTATGAACCAACTCTTGAATGCATCTCCGATGCAAGAATCAGCACCGATCGGAGTATAGAAATCCTCAAAATTGAGCATCGAGCCGGTCTTTGTACTACCTACCACCAAAAGACCCCAGTCTTCGTTGAAGATGTCCCAACCGGCTGAGTAGTTCTCTTCAATAAATCTTGCACCGGAGCAGGCAAACAGATTATAGAAATTGGCATGGGGTTGGAGGGCATAGACTTCACAATTGAAAACCGTGCCGGTGTAGCCATTGTCAGAATCAAAGGTATGACCCCAAGGTGATGAGTGCGACATAACATGAATCCATTCAAAGCCGGTCAGCAGTTGAGTCCGGTAAATAGGCGCAGTGGTCTGATTATGTTGTTCAATGACGGTGACCGAGGGATAGATTGCAGTAAGACCGCAGTTACCATAACCTGACCAGTCATCATCATTGAAGCATAAACCCCGGTCAGGTAGGGTCAAGCCTCCGGTGCGATAGAGATGATTTTTGTAAAAGTAGTGTTTGAGGAGTCGTGTCTCGTCATCCCAAGTGAGTGGTTTAGCCGAAAGCCGTCCAATCCAGATTTCAGGTGCGACATTACCGGTATGGTCATCATAAAGTCCGTCGCCGTCGTTATCAACCCAGGTTCCGTTCAAGTCAGCAAAATACAGGTCGCAAGGAAATTCTTCAGGCGCAGTACCACCCCAATCGTCCTCATACCAAGCAACGGGAAGTTCTCCCACTAACAATACACCTACGAGTTCACTTTGGCTCTGTAAGAATGTCCGCAAGGCTTGGTGACTACTACTGCGCATTGTATCAATTCTTACCGAATAGCCGAGAGCGATAAGGTCATTGGCGTATTGGTCTAACTCGGCTGTCAAATCCTGATAGATTTCGGCATTAACCATCACTTCAATAACATTAAGTGTTCCAGTCTGGACAACCGACCCGACACAAGTTCTTCTATCCAGTACTGATTGGCTTAGTAACCATTCCCTGTAAGTCTGAGGCTGCCTGCCCATAGGGTCGGTCCAACGTAGCCGAATGGTATTTTCGGCTGTTCTAATATTACTGACCAGCGTTATGAATATCAGACCGGTTAAGAAGTTCATTGATGATTTCTCCTACAATAATTATAGATTAAAGTCTCACCATGATTCATGACACCATTTTCTAGAACGTTAAAGCTAAAAATCATATAATATTTAGAAAGCATAACACTATCTTTCTTCATTCAGATAAAATAGGGTAGGCGACCGAATCTCGCTCCTTTCTTAGTTTTCATATTTGGTGTAATTGCCCACTTGCTTAAGATGATGATGAGGAATACTCGGTACTACGACTCTAACAATACTTGGCATAGCAATTTATTCTAATATCTAAGTTCTGTCTGTCAATTAAAAAAAGTCGGGATCCTTATTTCCCTCTATTTTACCAACCCTTTGCCGGCTTTGACACAGATACCACAGCTGTATTGGCTAAAATAGCCTTTGCCTGAAATTCTCTTAATTTCTCAAAACATCTTCCGCTATTAAAGTTCAATAGTTTCTTTGTTGACATTGACTAAATTTTAAACAAAATCGGTTGTTGTTTTTGAAAAAGAAAATAATTAAACCACAGATGCACACGGATGGACACAGATAAGAATTTAATGGAACCACAAGATTTCACAGATTATCACAAGATGACCTTGGGTCATTCCGAGTTAGCGAGGAATCTCATCCTGGATTGCTTCGGCTACGCCTCGCAATTACATTTCTCGTGAAAATCTGGTGCTAATCTGTGGTTAGTTTATAATCTTTGTTGAATGGAGGAATATGAAAAAAAGATGTAGGTGGGCAGAATTTGACCTGCTGTCCAGAGAATATCATGATAAGGAATGGGGCGTGCCAGTCCATAATGACCGAAAATTATTCGAGTTTATTATCTTGGAAGGAATGCAAGCCGGATTAAGCTGGTCGACCATTTTAAGAAAGCGAGAAAATTTTCGCAAAGCCTTTGATAACTTTGACCCGAAAAAGATTGCCCGCTATGATAAAAGAGAAATAAAAGAGCTTCTTTCTAACCCGGGAATCATTCGCAATCGGCTAAAAATCGAAGCGGCGATTCAGAATGCTAAGGCGTTCTTAGCGATTCAAAAAGAATTTGGCAGTTTTGATAAATATATCTGGCAATTTGTTGGCGGCAGACCCAAGATAAATGCCTGGAAAACTTTAAAAGAACT
>JAOUPE010000016.1 GCA_029880025.1 Caldifarciminota bacterium | reverse complement strand
AAATAAGATTCGGGTCTTTCAAGTCTTCGTGGTAAATAACATGTGAATTTTGGGCGGGTGAGCTTCAAAGAAGGCTTCAACATGCTCAAAGAAGGGCTTATGAGGGTAGATGCTCGACCCGCCCATTTTTATTATCAAAAGTCCTCAGTGATATTACAAATTATTCTAAAACCTTCAAGTTTTTAATCGGTCTCGAAGAGGGAAGTGTCCCTACAATTTTTCCCACTATTTTTGGTTGAGGTTGAGCTTAAGTGATTTAAGGCTAATTTTTAAATCGCTAAATTACCTTTTCGTCTTACGCTTTGGACTGGACAAAGGTTTTGCTGCCATTTCAGTCCATTTTTGGGCGAGTTCGTCTCTTCTGGTTTTGTAAACCGTTTCATAGAAATAGTGCTGAGATTGGAGTACTCCCTTATCATAACCTTTACAGATTTGCACTGCTTCTTGCCAAGCCTTAGAAAAAGATTTACTGAATCGATGCTCGATACTCTTTTTGAAATTTTCCGGGGTCTGAATTTCCGAACCAATCGTGAACATCGTCTTACCCTCGAGTTTAACACTATATGCCATTTCATCACCCAGATGAGTCACCCCGAATGACTTTCGGACTGCGGCTAATTTTTCCTCAGGCATCGGCACTTTAAATTCGGGTGGTTTAGGTGGACCGGCTTTTGGTTTAAAGAATCCTTTTTTGGCTGCCGCATAAAATATTGCCCGATTTAAGCCCCAGCTCTTAGCGCTTGCAACCGACATTCCTGAAACATATGCCCGGGCGGCTTGTAAGGTTGCCATTACCTGAAATCTGCCAACTGCCATAAAACCTCCTTTGTTAACGAATGTTACCAATGACCGCGAATTAAATAAATACAAATTATACGAATGACAGCGAATTCAACGAATGATAACACGTTGATATTCAACTTTTTATTTTTCTCCAGTATTCGGTTGCCATTGGTGCGGATGGCGATAATAAATAGGGCGAAGATAATTTTTTTAAGACGATGCCTTCATGACCTTTTTTCGCCATTGCCAAAAGATGTTTTTTCACATCAACTACTGGTTTATATTCAACCACATACAATGGTGGTTTGACTTGAATTCGACTGAGTAGCTTTTTACGTTCTTTAAGCGGAAAATTGCCGATAAATTTTCCCTGATAATATATCACATCAAAGAGATAAACGATTGGCTTTGCTTTACGATTGCCGGCAATAACCGAAGGAATGAACCTTCGACCTTTTGTCGAATATAACTCGGCATCGATGATGGTGCCTTGTGGCAAATCATCAGCCGCCTTGATTACGGTTGAAAGCTTATTGGTCCAATTAGGCTTTTTTTCTAACCTTCTTCCCCAGCACTCGATTTTGCCATTGTTGTCTTTAATAATTTGTAACCGCCAGCCGTCAATCTTTGGCTCGTAAATCCAATCCGAATTTATTTTTTCGCCGAAATAGGGAATCGGCTGCATCAGCCAGACCGGACCGATTTCTTTTAAATCATCCACAATCAATTATTGTGCCGTAATAGCGAAAAGTCAATCGGATTTATTAAAAAGTCAAATTCCAAGATTAAATATTTCTTGCTAAATTCATTTTTAATTTTTGATATTTAATATTATTCTTTTACTGGCTGGCTGACCCATCTCCCCTGTTCTTGGACAAGCCGTGAAAAACCAATCTTCGGGTCGTGCTCAAAGAGCATAAGCCAATTTTGGTCTAATGCCTGTTTCAACAATTTTTCTTTCCAATCCATTGTGGTTAATGGAAATAAATCATACCCCATCACATAAGGCACATTGAGATGCGATGCAGTAGGAATCAAATCACCCCAGTAAACCGCGGTTTTTCCAGCCGATTTAATCAGAACGATTTGATGACCAGGAGTATGTCCAGCCGTCTTAATCACCTCAATCCCTTTAACAACTTCCCAATCACCGTTCGTAAGATTTAAGTTGCCGTATTTTGCCAAAGGTTTATAGTTATCATCAATATAACTCGCTTTGGACCGGACATCCGGTTTTAGGGCATATTCCCATTCATCTTGCTGGATAAAATACTTGGCATTAGAAAATCTGGGCGCGACTTGACCCGACTCATCAATTTTCGTGTTACCGCCGCAATGGTCAAAATGGAGATGGGTATTGATGACAAAATTAATATCGCTTGGCGCTAACCCGACCTTTTTCAACGACTCGTCAATGGTATAGGATTTATCAACCCGATATATCTCTTTAAACTTATGGTTAAACTTATCCCCGATGCCGGTATCAATCAGGATTAATTCCTTTTCGGTTTTTACTAACACGGTGCGCAAAGCTAAGGAGATTCGGTTTCGCTCATCGGCTGGATTGGTCTTCTCCCAGAAGATTTTTGGCACGACGCCAAACATCGCACCGCCGTCTAAGGCAAAATAACCGTCATAGATTGGATGGATTTCAAATTTGCCGAACTGCATAGAAATCATTTTATTTGACTGATATAATAAAGTCAATAAAATTCATATACGAATGTAACGAATGAAAGCAAATAACTTGAATATTGTAATCGATTCGTTAAATTCGATGACATTCGGATTATTCGTTGGTTAAAAAAAATATCGGGGAGACCGGGGACTAACTTTCTATTACAAACTTATTCCTTTACGGTATCAAATGTGAATATCAACCGGTAATTTTTTCGAAGACTGACTCGCCAAACACTTTTGTAACCTTCAAGTTTTTTGATGTCTAATCGAGAATCGAATACATTCTCACCTAATATACGCACTATCTTCCATACTTCTTTGATAAGCTTGGGGTGAAGTGATTTTAAATCTTTAGTGAAAACCGAGGTTTTCTCAATCTTACGCACTGATGTCAGGACCGAAAGCTCTCCCAATCATTAACTCTTTTGGTTTTTTTTCTCACGACTTCATTGAGTGCATGCCTCATGCCTTTTATAAACTCTTTCTTGTAAAGTAATTCTGGTCCTAAGTAGTGCTCTAAAAAACTGCCAATTGTGTTATAAGCTTTAAGTATTCGCTTGAAATCCTTAGTCGGAACTTCTACTACCCGTTTATTATTTGTTGCCATATTATTCTCCTTTATTTAAAGAATTCCCACCCAAATAAAAATCAGGATTAATCATAAAAAAATTATAGGTTCTTTACCAACCGTGTCAAGTGAGCCGTTTAAAAGAGTTTTTAAAAATAAATATCGGGGAGACCCGATTTGAACGGGCGACCCCCTCGTCCCAAGCGAGGTGCGCTAAACCGAGCTGCGCTACTCCCCGATTAATTTAGAATAAACGAATTTCCCGAATGTAATGTTCAGTTCGCTTCGGCACTGGCTTCTTTGATTTTCGAAACATCCGCAATCATTCGCACGATTCGTATTATAGTTTAATGATTTTCAATGCATTGTCAATGTTAAATGACTTTTGGCATAATTAACAATCAGCGTTTATCCGGGTTCATCGGTGGTTTATTTAAATAAGAGTATTGGTAAATCTCAGTCGTTTTCTCTTGACAAAATAGCAAGTTATCAATACAATATAGACATGCAAGAAAGATTTACCGAACGTGTCCGAAAAGTAATTTCCCTTGCCCGCCAGGAAGCAATCCGACTCCACCATGACTATATCGGCACCGAACATCTTCTTTTAGGAATCTTAAAGGAAGGTGAAGGTGTTGCCGCTATCGTGCTTGGTAATCTCGGCATCAACCTTAATGACCTGCGCCGGGCAGTGGATAATGCAGTAAATTATGGTACCGAGACTTTAGTGCTCGGTGAAATCCCGTTGAATCAAGAGGCACGCTCCTCGCTCAATTATGCGGTCGACGAGGCACGCCGCATGAATCACAGTTATGTCGGCACCGAACATCTGTTATTAGGTCTTTTACGTGAAGAACGCGGTGTCGCCTGCCAGGTTCTACAATCATTAGGCATCGAAATTGATATGGTGCGCAGTGAAACGGTTCGTCTCTTGGGTGGTGATTATTCGCAACAATATTCGAAGAGTAAATCGAAGACTCCAACCTTAGACTATTTTTCTCGAGATTTAACGCAACTGGCGCGCGAAGATAAATTAGACCCAATCATTGGTCGGTCCAAAGAGATTGAACGGATCATCCAGATTCTCGCCCGAAGAAAAAAGAATAATCCGGTCCTGATTGGTGAAGCCGGAGTCGGCAAGACCGCAATCGTTGAAGGATTAGCCCAGCGCATCATCGAAGGTAAAACCCCGAGCGTTCTTAAAAACAAACGAGTCTTAGCCCTGGATATCGCCTCAATCGTTGCCGGCACCAAATACCGTGGTCAATTCGAGGAACGTCTGAAAGCGATTCTCAATGAAATCACCAGTCATGGCGATTGCGTCATCTTTATTGACGAGTTGCACACAATTGTTGGGGCTGGCGCAGCCGAAGGTGCAATCGATGCCTCAAATATGTTAAAACCGGCTCTAGCCAGAGGTGAACTGCAGTGTATCGGTGCCACCACCCTGGAAGAATATCGACGCTATATTGAAAAACACTCGGCATTGGAACGTAGATTCCAGCCGATTATTGTCGAACCACCCGGTGTTGTCGAAACCGTAATGATTCTGAAAGGTTTGAAGGAGAAATACGAACTGCACCATGGTGTTTCCTATAATGACCCCGCTTTAGAAGCGGCGGCTTATTTGGCTGACCGCTATATCACCGAACGATTCTTGCCGGATAAGGCAATCGACGTGATTGATGAAGCCGGTTCAAGGGTTAAGCTTTTGCGTCCGGTTATTAATCCAGAACTGGAAGAACTCGATAAGAAATTAGAAAAACTGCGCCGGTCCAAAGAAGATGCGGTAAGACGACAGGAGTTCGAGCGAGCGGCTGAATTGCGGGATGAACAGAAACGAATGATGGACCTCTTGAAAAAGAAAAGAAAGGAATGGGAAAAGAAAGGAACTTTCCCGGTAGTTTCCGAAGAAGATGTTGCTTATGTTGTTTCTTCCTGGAGTTCGGTGCCGCTCTCCAAACTCGAAGAAAATGAACAATCCCGGCTGTTAAAGATGGAAGATGAAATCAAGCAAAGAATCGTTGGTCAGGACCATGCGATTGAAACGATTGCCAAAGCAATAAGAAGAAGCCGAGCCGGCATAAAAGACCCAAGACGTCCAATCGGTTCTTTCATCTTCTTAGGTCCGACCGGGGTTGGTAAGACCGAGTTAGCAAGAGTCTTAGCCAGGTTTATGTTTGGTGACGAGAATGCTCTGGTTCGATTCGATATGTCAGAATATATGGAGAAATTTAATGTCTCAAGACTGGTCGGCGCACCACCGGGTTATGTCGGTTATGAGGAAGGTGGCCAGCTAACCGAACGGGTGAGACGCAAGCAGTATTCGGTTGTGCTGTTCGATGAGATTGAAAAAGCCCATCCTGATGTTTTCAATATCCTCTTGCAAATCTTGGAGGACGGTCAGGTAACCGACTCTTTAGGGCGTAGGGTAAATTTCAAAAACACCGTAATCATCATGACCTCAAATATTGCGACCGAAGAAATACGTCGTGCATCGTCAATCGGTTTTCAGCAGGTAGAAGAAGCCGAATCTTATGAAAAGATGAAGGACAAATTATTGAACGAAGTGACAAAAGTATTCCGTCCCGAATTTATTAACCGAATCGATGAAATCATTGTCTTCCGGTCGCTCGACCGACAAGAAATGGAAAAGATTGTCGAGATTCAGCTCTTAGATATTCAAGCACGCATGAGAGAAAAGAAACTGACCTTACAGTTGTCAAAATCGGCTAAGGAACTCTTGGTTGAGCAAGGTTTTGACCCGCAGTTTGGTGCCCGACCAATCAAACGGGCGTTGCGTCGGCTCATAGAAGACCCGCTGGCTGAAGAATTATTAAAAAATCGGTTCAAGGAGAATTCGGTCGTCGATATTGAACGTGACAATGACCGTTTGGTTTTCTCGGAAAAGCCCAAGATTGAAGAGTCGAGCATAGCCCAAGAATCACAAGGGACATAATCAATTCGGCAATCAAAAATTAAAGTATAGTGCATAGTTAACAATTCGAGAGTATGTTCAGCTCTTTGGTCTTATCATTAATTCTTTCCAGTCAAATCATCATCAGCGTCGAAGCCGAGACCAATCAAACCGATTCGTTACTGGTCATTACCCAATCCGGACTTTCGGTTGGCAATGAACTGACCCAATCCGAACTGCAGAATGCGATACGCCGAGTTTATAACTTAGGACTCTATTCTCAAGTTGTAATCGATACCACGATGATTGCGGACGGCGTAAAAGTAAAATTAACGGTTCGTGAATTTCCCAGGCTGAAAAAGATTGATTTTGTCGGCAACCGGAAGATTAAAATCAAAGAGTTAAAAGATCTGGTTAATGCTAAAGAAGGCGAAATCTTGAATGATAAGAAAGTCTTTGACTGGCAGCAGAAAATTAAGGACCGCTACAAAGAAAAAGGTTTTGTCTTAGCCGAAATCGGTTATACCCAGAGCCGACCTGATTCCAATAATAAGGCGAATCTGGTTTTCCAAATCGAAGAAGGTGACCGGGTAAGAATTCGCCAGATTGAAATTGAAGGCAATGAAAATTTTCCGGACCAGGCAATCGAAGGTAAACTCAACAACCGGGAAAAGACCTGGTATCGCAAAGCCAATTTTAAAGAGGACGAGTTTAAAAAGGATTTAGACCGAATCGTTGAATTCTATAAAGAACGGGGTCACTTGGATGCCCAGGTTTCCGACTATAATTTAAGCTATGACCAGGGCTGGGTCTATATCACGATTGAAGTTGCCGAAGGCAATAAATATTACTTTGGCAACATTACGTTTGAAGGGGAGACTCTTTTTACCAAAACTAAATTGAGAAAAGCATTAAGAATCAAAACCGGCACCGTCTATAATATTAAAAAAGCCACTCACACTTTATCCGAACTCTATTCACTATATTCGGAAGATGGTTATATCTACGTCTCGATTTCGCCTTTTGAAGAAATCCGCGCCGATAGTGTTGATATCACCTACCGGATTATTGAAGGCGAACCAGCCAAAATCCGATTGGTCGCCATCGAAGGAAATGAACGGACTAATGAAAAAGTGATTCGTCGAGAAATTAGTTCGATGCCGGGCAGCATTTTCAAACGCTCTGAGGTGATAAGAAGTCAGCGTGATATCTTTAACCTCGGTTTCTTTGAAGACGTCGGGATTGATTATAAGACGGTTAATGAATCGGGTGTTATTGACTTGACCTACCGGGTAAGGGAGAAGCTATCGTTTGGAACAATCGGTGCCGGCGTTTCTTATTCGGCAACCGATAAGCTTACTGGTTATATCGAGCTTTCGCAACCCAATATGTTTGGTCGGGGACAAAGAGTTTATCTTAAATTAGAAAAAGGCGGCCGAAAGACTAATGCCGAATTTGGTTTCACCGAACCTTACTTGTTTGATATGCCGCTTTCCGCTGGCTTTGACCTATCTTATCTTACCCGGGTCTACGATTATTATGATAAACGGGAACTGGGTGGGGGTATCAGTTTTTCTCGACCCCTGCCCTTGGATTATTCCCGAGGTTATTTCTATTTTCGGATAAGTGATGCCTATGTCCCGAAAAATTCGGTTTCGGCTGGATATGCACCGAGCGGACCTTATAATATCCTGCGCGATACAATTCATAAAACATCCTATGTCCCTTCATTCCGATTCTTGCGCGATTCCCGGGATTATATTTTCAACGCTATTTCTGGTTCTTCAATCTCTTATCAGCTCAGTCTATCATTTGGTGATATCAGGTTCAATCGACATGTGGTTGATGCCAGCTTTTACTACCCTTTATTCTGGAAATTCGGCTTGATGTTTCGTTCCCGGTTCGGAACCATCAATCCGTTCCAAGCAAAAGATACCATTCCGATTTATGAACGATTTTATGCCGGTGGGACGGGCGAAGATGGCATTAGAGGTTATCCGGACCGTTCAATCGGCGTTAGGGAACAAGGGTATAATATTGGTGGTGGCGCAATCAGTATCTTTTCATTAGAATATAAATTGAGATTATCGCGCCAGGTCTCATTCATCACTTTTTTAGATGCCGGTAATGCCTGGGAATCGTTCGCTAAGTTCAATATATCGGACCTGAAACGAGGAGCTGGAATCGGGGTCCGTTTGGAAATCCCGATGCTCGGCTTGATTGGCTTTGACTTTGGTCGGGGTTTCGATTACGAACGAATTGAAAATGGTCGACCAACTCGTTACGGGCAATGGCAATACCACTTCCAAATTGGCCGGACCTTCTAATTTTCTACTTTAAATAGAAAATCCTTTTCCAAAATTTTCATTTTGAGAATAGCCGGCGACCCGGATTGAACGGGTGACCTATGGTTTACGAAACCATTGCTCTACCACTGAGCTACGCCGGCATGCCTTATCCTATCGGCAGAATAATTCTTGTCAATAGCTGATAGCAACGATTGAATAAAATTATTCTTGAAATCCTCGTATTTTCTTGATAAAATAAAACTTACGATGTATGATAAGCTTGGCAGCATTCTGCCATTAGTTACAAAACCAATAAGATACACTGGGGGCGAATATAATATTCTCATCAAAGAACCAGATGAAGAGTCAATATATTTCGCCTTAATCTTACCTGAAGTTTATGAAATTGGGATGTCAAATTATGGATTAAAAATATTGTACTCAATTCTCAATCAGCATAATAATACTATTGCCGAACGGGTATATGCGCCCTGGCCTGATTTTGGCTCATATCTACGAAAAAAATCACTTCCCCTTTATTCCTTAGAATCGAAACGACCTTTAAAAAACTTTAACATATTGGGTATTTCATTACAAAGCGAATTAAGTTATACTAATATTCTTTATATCCTCGATTTGTCAGGAATCCCTTTACTCAGCAAAGACCGAACCGAATCTGACCCTTTAGTGATTGCCGGTGGTCCTTGCTGTGTAAATCCCTTACCGCTCAATCACTTCATTGATGGGTTTGTGATTGGTGATGGCGAAGAGGTCGTTTTAGAAATTGTCGAAGCATATCAAAATTGGAACCGTAAAAAACGCATTGATTTATTAAAGTCATTGTCCAATATTGATGGTGTCTACATCCCTCAAGATTATTCATCCGGTGAAATTATCAAGAAAAGAACGATTCCGGATTTGAATGAAATGAACTTTCCCTATCCTCCGATCGTTCCAATCTGTGAAGTTGTCCATGACCGACTCACGATTGAAATTGCCCGTGGCTGCACTAAGGGTTGCCGTTTCTGCCAGGCTGGGATACTGAATCGACCTTTACGGATTAGATCAAAAGCGGAGATCGTTCGTCTTGCCGAACGGGGTATACGTTCTACGGGTTGGGAAGAAATTTCGCTCTTGTCCCTATCACCACTCGACTACCCGAATCTTACTGATTTGGTTAAAGAACTTTCCCAAAACTTAAGGGAAAGGATGGTTGCAATTTCGCTGCCTTCGATGCGGGGCGAGAATTTTTCTTCTGAGCTTGCTCAACAGTTAGCCGACATCAAAAAACCTGGTTTAACTTTTGCCCCGGAAACTTTAAGCCCTCGGCTACGTTCTTTGGTCAATAAAGATATTCCCGAAAATACGATTCTTGAAGCGGTGAAGAGTGCGGTAGGCTTAGGTTGGAATGCAATCAAACTTTATTTTATGATTGGTTTGCCAGAAGAAACTGAGACCGAAGTTTCGGCAATTTGTGATTTTGTTGAAGAGGTTGCTAAAATAGCCAAAAATGGTCAGGTCCGTTTCAATCTTTCACCATTTACCCCTAAACCACATACCCCATTGCAATGGTCCGGATTCGGAATGGTTGGCGCTACCCGCCAAAAAATCGAAATGGTTCGGCATCGCTTACGTCGCAAAAACATCCGGCCCAAATGGGATAATCCGGAAGCCTCAATGATTCAGGCGGTTTTAGCCAGAGGCGACGAGCGATTAAATGAGGTGATTTTAAACGTATTCAAGCAAGGCGGTCTATTTCAAGAATGGACTGAATTTTTTGACCTTAAAAGCTGGCAAGATGCGGCTGAGAAGTTTGGTCTTAATCTCGAAGATTACTTGCAACCTAAAGACTTAGACCAGCCGCTACCCTGGGATTTTATTGACGTTGGGGTAAGTAAAGATTTTCTTAAAAAGGAATATCAAAAAGCGAAAGATGGAGAAAAGACGGCTGATTGTGCGTCGGGAGTTTGCGTCGGATGTGGCGCCTGTGATAAACTGCCAAGAACCAAAGCCGATTCTTATCCTGCCCAAATTCCAACGGCTGGTCCAGATTACGGTCGAATTCCAAGAAAGATAACCGGTTATGAGGAAATAAAAATTCGATTTCGCATAAAATATGCAGTGGGTGAAAATTTTCGTTTTGCTTCTCATCTCGACTTGGTTCGAGCCTTTTATCGCACCTTGCGTCGTTCGGAATTACCGATTGCCTACACCAAAGGATTTTCACCCCATCCGGTAGTCTCTTTTGGACCACCGCTGCCGGTCGGTGTCATCTCGACCGGTGAATATCTCGATTTTCAGATGGCACATCACTATACGGGCAACCTGATTCGCGATTTTGGACTATTCCTGCCTCGGGATATCAGGATTTTAGAGACCAGGTCAATTCACCGGAAAACCGATTCCTTGGGTAAAATTATTAATATGGGAAAATATGAAATCGAGTCTAATCAAGAACTTGACTTCGAAAAAATTTTATTACGTAAAGAAACAATGACGTCAATCAGTAAATTGGATTTTCAATCTAAAAAAAATTTTATATTGGAGCTCCAGATTGCACCAAAAGTGAAATTGTATCAAACTCTTCAAGAGCTATTATTTTATGATAGAGAGCAGGTGCGTAGTTTGGAGATAGCAAGAAAAGATTGCTATTTTGTTCAAAACGGAAAGATGTTGACTCCGATGGAGGTTTTATGAAAACAAAAAGTGAAATTATTCTTTCTTCCGATAATCAGGAAACCAGAGTTGCACTGGTTGAAGACGAACGGTTAGTCGAATTTCATATCGAACGGGTGGAGAAAAAGAGTCTGGTTGGTAGAATCTATAAAGGCAAAGTCCAAAATGTCGTTAATGGTCTGAGGGGTGCTTTCGTCTCATTAGGCTTACGGAAGAATGGATTTTTACCATTAGTTGAAATCCCGGAATACGAAATTTTTGAACCGGAATTAGAGATTGAACCGGCGGGTAAAAAACGCAGCCGAAAAATAACGATTAGCGTCGGTCAGGAAATATTGTGTCAAATCGTTAAGGAGCCGTTTGGCGAAAAAGGAGCACGTCTCACATCATTTGTCTACTTACCGGGCCGATACTTAGTATATTTTCCCAATGCCGAACGGATTGGTATTTCGAGAAGAATTCGAGAAAATAAAAATCGCAATCGGCTCCGAGATATTGCGCGCAAAATTAGAAAGGAAAATGTTGGACTCATTATCCGTACCGCGGCCGAGACGGCACCGGAAGAGGATATCAAAAATGAATACATGATGCTTGAAAACACTTGGCAGGTGATTACGAAAAATTCAGAAGCAGCATCGGCGCCGGCGCTTTTGTATGAGGAACCGAGTATTGCCGTAAAGTTAGTCCGTGATTTATTTACCCCGGACACAAAAAGTTTAGCTGTCGACAACGAGGTATGTTATAATGAGATTACCGATTACCTAAATCGCTGTGCCCCGAACTTGAGGCAAAAAGTTCGGCGCTATGAAGGCAGCCAACCAATCATGGAACACTTCAAGATTGATGAACAATTAGCTAAAGCCTTGGAACGAAAGATTTGGCTGAAAAGCGGTGGTTTTATAACAATTGACCAAACCGAAGCTTTGGTTGCAATCGATGTGAATACAGGTCGCTCGGCAAAAGAAGAAGACCCGGAGCGATTAATATTTTCAACCAATCTTGAAGCAGCCTCTGAAATTGCCCGCCAGATCAGGTTGCGCGATCTTTCCGGTCTGATTATCATTGACTTCATCGATATGCAAGAATCTAAAAATACCGAACGAGTAATTACCGAATTGAAGCTCTGTTTAGAAAATGACCGAGCCAAATCCGATTTTTCGAGAATTAGTCGTTTTGGCTTGCTCGAGATGACTCGGGAACGAACCAAGCCCGGACTTCTTTACATCCTTTGTGAACCTTGTCCGGTATGTGACGGATTAGGTCGAGTCTACTCGCGGACTGAGACCGCACTGAAGATTGAACGAACCATCCTTGTCAAAATCGAAGCCTTGCGTGGCAGACAGGTCAAACTATTTGTTGCCCCCCATATGCAAGAATTTCTAGCCAATGAATGGATTGATAACTTAGGTGACTTTGTCAAACGTAATGCTCTTAGCCTCGAGATAAAGCAAGATACGAACTTAAAACCAATCGAATTCAAACTCGTTACTGATTTTATGCCATGAATTATTATTTATACACCTGACGATATACGATTATTTATTCTAAAACATAACCCTGGTCTATCCCATTAATTTTGCATTACTTAGCTTAATATTCTTTCTCTTCAACTAAGATTTATATCAATTGTAATTGCCACCCTTGACAAACGTTAAATTTGTTTTAAGCTATAGGTAAATTATCGATTGGGGGATCGTCTAACGGCAGGACGGCAGACTCTGGATCTGTCTATCGGGGTTCGAATCCCTGTCCCCCAGTTTGAATTAGTTTTAACTTTCTGAAAATCAGAAGAATACTAGACAAAGAAGAAATGGTTTCTTTTTGTAGAATTTTGATACCTTTTAGATTAACAAGATAAAGAATGCCGATATTTAGAAGTCCGTTATATTTCACCGATTCGGTGGTCCAAGAAATTTGCCTGAGGGCAAAGCTTGGCTACGACCGAAAGATGAAAGCAGAAACCTTTGGTTTCCTGTTTGGTTCGGTCGATAAAGACAAAAAAATGATTGTAAAAAAGGCAATTTATTATCGGGGCGGTAAAAAGAGTCGAACCGGTGTCGTATTCCAACACTGGAGTCAAATCTGGCATATCATTCGACGAAGAAAAGAATTGGCAAATCGTTTGCGGTTACGTTTCCTGGGTAATTTTCATTCTCATGTTGAAATCGGCGGTGAGGTATTTCGTGGTCTTTCGGTTGATGATAAAGAATCGTTCCGTCACGACCGTGCCGCAATTATTGAAGTCGTTGTGAGTGTCTGGGCAGGGGAACGTAACCAGATTCCTCCTACCATCCGTGGTCTTGCCGGCTACGACACCAATACCGGTTATCAGTACCGCATAAAAGCCTACACCAAGAAAAGGCACCGGGTTTATCAAGTCCCAATAAAATATGTCCGACCGGATGGTGTCGTAATCTCAGTTTAACAAAATTTCCTCTTGACCTCTTAAACAAAATCATTATTTTAATGGTGTGAAATATATTGTTTACGCCTTAGCAATTTTATTAATACTCTCTTTTGTTTCAAGGGTATTTGCATCCCGTGCCTGGACCCAATCGGAAATTGAAAATTTTGAAAGAACTTTTCTGCCCCAATTTCTTGCTAAACCCGAAATCTTCGGAAAA
>JAOUPE010000191.1 GCA_029880025.1 Caldifarciminota bacterium | reverse complement strand
CCGGCTAAAGTATCGCTCAAGCAGATTTACCAAGCGATTGAAGGACCGATGGTTATTGAGAAATGTATATTTTCGGTTCCGGTCTGCGGTGGGAAAAAGTGCATATTATCCAGGTTTTTCAAATCGGTTAATCGCCAGGTTGCCGAAAAACTTGCCAAAACAAACCTTGCCGAAATCAGACTCAAATTAAGGAGTTGAAATGGGCTCGAAAAGAAAAATAAATAATAAATTTGTGAAAGGAGATAGTGATGAGCATGTTTTGTTACCAGTGTGAGCAGACCGCAAAAGGAACCGGTTGCACGATTCAAGGAGTCTGCGGAAAAGATGAAACCACGGCAATCCTGCAAGACCTGTTAATTCATGCCACAAAAGGTATCGCAATGTATGCCAAGCGAGCACGCGAATTAGGAAAAACCGACCGTGAAATTAACGTCTTTACGCTTGAGGCATTATTCTCGACCATTACCAATGTTGACTTTGACCCAGAACGGTTGCAAACAATGCTGATAAAAGCATCCGCGATTCGGGATAAGGCAAAGAAATTATATGAGGATGCAAGTCAGAAAGCGGGTAAGAGTCCAGAAACACTATCTGGACCTGCTTCCTGGATTCCAGCTAAGGACATTGATGGCTTGGTCAAACAAGGCAGGGAATTCTCAATTCCGAAACGGCATGAAAAGTTCGGACCTGACCTTGCCGGCTTGATGGATTTAATATTATTTGGTCTCAAGGGTGCAGCAGCTTATGCTGACCATGCCCAGATTTTGGGGAAAGAGAGTGAAGGGTTTTATTCCCGTTTTCATGAGACACTCGACTACTTAACTCATGATTCGTTTACTGCGGATGAACTGGTCACAATGTCATTAAAGACCGGCGAGTTGAATTTGAAAGCAATTGAATTGCTCGATTCAGCCAACACCGAAGCATTTGGCAATCCGGTTCCGACCAAAGTCCGTATCACACCGGTTAAAGGAAAAGCGATTCTGGTTTCGGGTCACGACTTGAAAGACCTTGAAGAATTGCTAAAGCAGACCCAAGGCAAAGACATAAATATTTATACCCATGGTGAGATGCTGCCGGCTCATGGCTATCCCAAACTAAAGGCTTATAAGCATCTGGTTGGTAATTATGGCAGTGCCTGGCAGAATCAACAGAAAGAGTTTCCAGAATTTCCCGGTTCAATTCTGATGACTACTAACTGTATTCAGCGACCGCTCGATTCTTATAAGACACGTATTTTCACCACTGGACTGGTTGCCTGGCATGGGGTGAAACATGTCACACGCCAAGATTTCTCTTCAGTCATTAAAGCAGCCTTGAATGTGTCTGGTTTTACTGATGATGGACCGGAGAAATATATCACGGTCGGATTTGGTCATGATACGGTCACGAGTATTGCTAATAAAATTGTTGATGCGGTTAAGGCAGGCAAAATAAGACATTTCTTCTTAGTTGGTGGCTGCGATGGTGCAAAACCGGGTCGGAATTATTATACCGATTTTGCCCAAGCCGTTCCAAAAGATTCAATCATTTTGACCCTTGCTTGTGGTAAGTATCGGTTCAACAAACTTGATTTTGGTAATATTGACGGTATACCACGCCTGCTCGATATTGGTCAGTGTAATGATGCTTATTCGGCAATTCAGATTGCCCAGGCGTTAAGCAAAGCGTTCGGAGTTGGGGTCAATGATTTGCCGTTGTCGCTTATTTTATCCTGGTATGAACAGAAAGCAGTAGCAATTTTACTGACCTTACTCTATCTTGGCATTAAAAATATTCGGATTGGTCCAAGCTTACCGGCTTTTGTCTCTGCACCAGTTCTTAAGGTTCTGGTTGATAAGTTTAATCTTAAGCTCATCACGATGCCAAAGCAAGACCTTAATGCGATTCTTGACGGCAAATAAATCGGGCAGGAGCGAATCCGGATGTGAAATAGCCATCTCTGTGGTAAATAATTAATTTCTTCTTAGTTCAGCGGTCTTCTGTGTTCATCTCGTTTTACTCGATGCCTCTTCGAGTAGAATCGGTATCCATCTGTGGTTAAAGAAGTCGGTCTCTGCTTTCTCTGTTATCTCTGTGGTTAAAATTAATTTATTCTTGTTTCTGTGTTCTCCGTGTCCTCTGTGGTTTATTTCGTATTGTGTAAAATTCTTGACTAATGCTTTGCAATGACTAAACTATTAAAAATGGTGCTGGGTTCCTCTCGTTTCGTTCAATCGACACTTCGTGTAATGTCTTTTGATTTCGGTTTTCCTGTGTTTTCGCTAATTACAAGATTTATCACCTGAATATGAAAAGCACGTTTCCACCGTTTGTCATAAGTCTTTTCTGGGATGTGCGCAAGGGAACCGTAGACATTGAACGCCATTCGCCATTCATCATCCGGCGGGTACTGAATTTTGGTGATGTTGCTGCGCTCAACTGGTTACGCAAGACCTTTCATGAAGATAGGCTGGAACAGGTTGTTAAAACCAAACGCGGTTTGACGCCTAAAACACTCGCGTTCTGGACAACTTACTTTGGTATTAAATCAGTAGGCTAAGATGTTTGATAACGCCTTAACTGAAAAAGCACGAGACTTGCTGATGAATTTTAACAATGAATTGACCAGACTCGGTTTCTATCTGGGTGGTGGCACTGGCTTGGCATTACAGTTTGGGCACCGGGTCACGGAAGAACTGGATTTCTTCACCGATAAAGAATTCGAGCCCATGGAACTATCCCGCTATCTTGAAGCCAAAACCCAATACCGGAGAATTTCAACCAGCCTTGGCGTACTTCACTGCACACGGAGCAAGATCAAACTATCATTTATCCATACTCCGGTGCCGCTTCTTTATCCGGTTGTCAAATTTGAAAATAATACGGTAGCGAACTGGCGGGATATCCTGGCTGAGAAATTCAAGACCCTTTCCCAGCGCGGCAGCCGCAAAGATTTTTATGACATTTATGCTTGTTATATCTTCGGCGATATTAGGATTGAGGAAGGCGTGGAAATACTTAAACGTCGCTTTGCCGGAACCGACTTCAATTACTACGATATTCTCAAAAGTCTTGCCTATTTTGACATTGGTGATAAAGAACCGGAATTGATTCTGCTCAAGCCGATTACCTGGCAAACCGTAAAAAACTTTTTTCTTACCGACTTAAAGGAATTTGAAAAACATCTTTTAAAGGAGGAGAGTGAAAAAAAGCCGTAATCAATTATGCCCGTGCGGGTCGGGTAAGAAATATAAAAATTGCTGTCTGGCAAAAGATGAGCGGCAGCGGAAAAGCGAAACCGAACAATCCATCAACGGACAGAAAATTATGGATGAGCTCTATGATGAATTTGAAGGGCGCGGTCCGGCTCAGGCGATGACCGACTTTGCCCAGCCTTTGATTGATGAGGTTGCCAAAGATGAAAAGGAGTTAAGTTCAGCCTTAAGCCTTGCGCATCTGTTTTGGAATTTTGCGCTTATTCCAGATGAAAAAGAACGGCAGGCTCAAATCGATGATTTCTTAAGTTCTTCTTCAAAGTCGGAAAAAGAGAAAGAGGATTTTCGCAAGCTTGCCTGGATGATGATTGAGCGTCATCGTCAGATGTTTCCCAAGTTGCACAAACCCGATTCGAAATGGAAACGAGATTTTAATAAAACAGGGGAGAGGTAAGCAAAAAACCAAACCTTGATAGGTTCAAAACCTTTGTTATCTCTTACTTACGGTCGGAACTAGAAAGTCCCTCCAACTACAAAGAGGCTGTGCCAAAACCCATTTTCGTCATTGCGAGCACCCGAAGGTGCGTGGCAATCTCCGAACTTTCAACACATTATGAGATTGTTTCGTCGCTTCGCTCCTCGCAATGACACGAAAAGAAGGCTTTTGGCACAAGCTCACAAAGGGTGGGGCATAAATGTAACCGCTACATTTAAACGGTTGATATGTTTCAGCCCCCCTGTCTGTTCCCGAGGCTGCCCCCCGGTCTACCCCCCTGTCTGTTTCCGAGTCTGCTTCCGAGTCTGCCCCTGAGTCAATTCCTGAGTCTGT
>JAOUPE010000190.1 GCA_029880025.1 Caldifarciminota bacterium | reverse complement strand
CGAAAATATCTGGCAGGTGAAAGAAGTACTCACGCCCGAACAACAACAACAATTTTTCAAGCTCTTTAATGGAAGATTGAAGAGTAGAAAAATGCTTGGGTTTCCATCTAAACATTTGAACCAAAAACATAAATCAGGAAAAGAATATAAAAAATGGAAGTAAAGGAGGAAATAATGATTACAAGAAGAAAAAGGCTATCACCAATCATTGTCTTATTGATGGGCATACTCTTAACCGCAACCGGTCTTTTTGCCGATGGACCAGGGAATAAAAACGTAAGAGGAGGCAGGGGCAGACCTGCCTGGTACCGAAACATCCCGAATTTAATATTTCAACATTTCGGGAAATTTCGAAAGAATTTTCGCAAAAAGCCAATTAATCATCCTTACGACTTTCGCAAACGCTCAAAACGCAAAAAGAGAAATTCGTTTAATGCAAAAAGAAAGAACTGGCGTTTCGGTCGTGGTCGTAGAAACCGCAGGTTCGGAAGATGGTGATGCCTCAAATTAAAAAGGAGGCAGCTCCACTTAGGAGGTTGCCTCCTTTTGTCCGTTTAACCTCGCATTTCCTGATTTTATCAGTTTTTATAATAATAAGTCTTATCAGTAATACCTCTGCTGCCGAACCCCTGACCTTAAATGATTGTATCGCCCTTGCCAAAGAAAATAATCCCAAGCTGCTTCAAACCAAGATGGGGATAGAACAAGCCCAGGCTAGTGTAACCGATGCCTATTCTTCCTATTATCCAAGCCTTGGACTTTCCAGTGGTTATAGTTATTCCGACGATAGAGAAGGAAGCTACTCTTCAGGTATCTCGGCAAGATATACAATCTTTAAAGGCGGCTATATTCGGGCTGGGACCAAAATTGCGAAAGCAAGAGAAAAAAATGCGGTAGAGAGCTATCGCTTGAATGAAAATCAGATTATCCTGTCAGTGACCGAGGCATTCTACAAAATACTGCAGAAACAGGAACAGATTACACTTATCAATAATGTTCTGAAAAGACGGAAAGAGGACCTGGCGCTCGCAAGATTAAAATATAATGTGGGTCGAGAGAATGAACCGGTGGTGAAAGAAGCCGAAGCCAATCTGCTTCAAGCCGAATATGACCTTATGACCGCGGAACAGGAAATCGCTCTGGCAAAATTGGGACTTAACCGGCTGCTGGGTAGACCCGACGAAGATATTTCGATTCAGTATGTTGACAGGGTTATTGAATTCCCAGCCCTGGATAGTTTAGTCGAGTCGGCAAAAAACCAGAGACCGGAAATAATCGCTGAGAAGGCTAATCGGGAAGTAATCGAGGCTCAGGTTACTCAGGCAAAGAGCAACTATTTCCCGGCAATTTCAGTATCTTCTTCTTATGGTTTACAGGGCGATGAATTCCTGGACCAGAATAGCAACTGGAGTGCTGGAATTAATCTTTCATTACCTCTCATCGACGGTTTTTCGACCAGAGCCAGGGTCAGACAGGCTGCCGTCTCGCTTAAAGAAGAATATTTAAAACTAAAAGATTTGCGAGATAATATCGAACAGGAAATTAAGCAGGCTTACTCGGATTGGAATTTGGCAGCCAAGAATCTTGAGGTGAGCAATAAAACTTTGGAAGCGGTGCGTGAGGCTTATCAATTAACCAAGCTCCAGTATGAGCAGGGTCGGACATCTTATTTTTTCCTGCAGCAAAAGGAAAGTGACCTGACTCGGTCAGAAAATAACTATCTTAATGCCCAGTTGAACCTGCGGGTGTCAGTCGCCCGATTAGAAAAGGCATGGGGAAGGAGAACACAATGAAGACAATGAAGAAATTATGGCTCGGAATAATCGTTGTAATAGTCGTAGTAGTCGGATTCTTCTTTTTACGAAATAGAATAGCGGCTAAGTCTAATCAGCCACAATCCACAATCGTCGAGGTAAAGAGAGGGAATATCGAGGTTAAGGTTCTCTCGACCGGAACGATTCAGCCCTATACCAGAGTCGAAGTCCGCTCACCGGTCAACGGAAGGATTGATAAGATTGAAGCGGACGAAGGGGATATCGTTAAAAATGGCGACATTCTCGCCTGGATTTCGAGTGAGGATAGAATCGCCCTCTTGGATGCAGCACGTTCGGCTCTGGAATCAGCCCAAAAGAGTAAAGACGAAGCCTCAATCAAAGAAGCCAGAACCGCTTATGAAATTGCTGATCGAGCTTATAAACCGGTGCCGCTTACCAATTCGATATCCGGTGAAGTGATTAATCGCTCGGGTGAGCCAGGGCAAAACGTTACGACCCAGACAGTTCTCTTTGTAATCTCGGACCGGCTGGTCGCCAGCGTGCAGGTAGATGAAGCCGATATCGGTAAGATAACCCTGGGACAGGAAGCCAAGATTGTGCTCGATGCCTTTCCGGATGAACCGGTCCAGGCAAAAGTGACCAAAATCTCTCGCGAAGCCATTGTAGTTTCAGATGTGGTGGTCTATGAAGTTATGGTGGAACCGCTCAAGGTGCCGGCGCGCTGGGCTTCGGGCATGACCGCCAATGTTGAATTTTTCGTGGTAAGAAAACCGAATGTTCTGGTCCTGCCCAGCAGCGCGATAAAAGAGCGAAATGATAGAAAATTTGCCCTTGTGTTGACCAGTGACCAAGCAGAGCCAAGAAAAGTCGAGACCGGTGCTACTGATGGAAAAATGATAGAAGTAATCAGCGGCTTACAAGAAGGCGACCAGGTAATGCTAACAAGCGATCAAAATCAAACAGGTCAAAGAGACGATGCCGGGCGAACCATGCGTCGGATGATGCGAGGTTTTAGATGATAGAACTGAAAAATATTAATAAAACCTACAAGATGGGCGATATTAATGTTCCTGCCCTGAAAAACGCCTCGTTTAAAATAAATGACGGTGAATTTGTTGCGATTATGGGACCATCTGGTTCGGGCAAGTCCACGCTCCTGAATATTCTCGGCTGTCTTGATGTCCCAACCAAAGGTGATTATCTGATTGACGACATAAATGTAAGCGAATTCTCTGATTCCCAGCTGGCTCGGATTCGGAATGAGAAGATTGGTTTTGTTTTTCAGAGTTACAACCTGCTGCCCCGCATGACTGCGGTTTCTAATGTCGAACTGCCCCTTATCTATTCAGGCAATCATGCCAATAGAAAGGAGATGGCGATTAATGCTCTGCGCGCGGTAAATCTTGAGGATAGGGCAAATCATCGTCCCAGAGAATTATCCGGTGGTGAACAGCAGCGGGTTGCTATTGCCCGAGCCCTGACCAATGAGCCGTCGATACTGCTTGCCGATGAGCCGACCGGTAACCTTGATTCCAAATCGGGCAAAGAGATAATGTCAACCCTAACCGAACTTAATAAAAAGGGCATCACAATCGTCATGGTGACTCATGATAACTCGGTGGCAGCCCATGCTCAAAGAATTATTCGTCTAAAGGATGGTGAGATTGTTGAAGACCAACGAGTATCGGGTCAAGCCGAGACTGATGAAACTTCAATACCAGCACGTAATGAGAAGAAAAAGCGGAAGTTCTCAATCATTGAATTAAAAGAAAGCGTAACCATGGCGGTATCCTCGATTTTTTCCAATAAGCTGCGCAGTTTCCTGACCATGCTGGGTATTATTGTCGGAGTTGGTGCGGTGATTACGATGATTGCGATTGGACAGGGCGCGAGTGCCCAGATAACCCAGCGCATCCGACAGATGGGAGCAAATCTTATTATGGTCCAGCAGTTCCGCCGGATGATGGGCGGAGGAAGTATTACTCCGCTTTCTTATGGCGATGCTAAGGCAATCGCTGAACAATGCCCATCGGTTGCCAGGGTTGATGCCACCTATCACAGTCACTCTCAGGCGGTCTATGGCAATATGAATACAGACACTGAGGTAAATGGAGTTACTCCTAATTTCCCGGGGATAAGAAACTTTCCGGTTGAGCGGGGTTCGTTCTTTACTGAGGATGATAATAAACTTATGAGACGAGTCGCAGTTTTGGGGAAGTCGGTGGTAAAAAATCTTTTCGGGGAAGAAGAACC
>JAOUPE010000189.1 GCA_029880025.1 Caldifarciminota bacterium | reverse complement strand
AGTAACATGTCTCGTTTATTTTTATCTTTTGTCCGATTAATTTCGGTTATAACTAAGTCGGAAATAAAAATTTCATACTTTCCGGCTGCAATTTCATTAAATAATTTCAAAGTTATGTCCTGTAATTCAGGAGTATCATCGGCTAACAAGAAATTCCAAACCGATGTTTCCAAGTATAATTTCAGTTTCTTCATAGTGTTATTTTGACCAAAGAAAAGATTTTGTCAATAATCTGAGAAAAATGAACCGCAGAGACAGCAGAGAAAGCTGAGATAAATTACCGAGAGAGACTACGGATAGACGCGAATAAACAAAGAAAACCACCGGGGACTAATACTCAGTAGTCTCGGTGTTCCCTGTGGTTAATTCAGAATTAAAGTATTTGTTTTGACCAAGTTACCAGCGGTAATGGGCAAAGGCACGGTTGGCTTCTGCCATCCGGTGGGTATCTTCTTTCTTTTTTATCGCATTACCCTGATTTTTACTGGCATCAATAAATTCTTTGGCTAACTTTTCTTCCATCACATATTCGCCACGAGCCCGCGCCGACCTAATAAGCCATTTAATTGCTAAAGCCTCACGCCGCTGGGATGAAACTTCCATTGGAATTTGATAGGTAGCACCGCCAACTCGACGTGGTCTGACTTCGAGTACTGGCTTAACGTTATTTATCGCTCGCTGAAATACCGCATAGCCATCTTCCTTGGCAGCCTTTTCAATTGTTTCAAGCGCTTTATAAAATACTCGTTGGGCAACCGTCTTTTTACCGTCCCACATCAAATTATTAATGAACCTCGCTACCAACGAAGAGGAATATTTTGAGTCCGGGACTACTCTTCGTGAAAAAGACTTACTTTTTCTTGCCATTACATCTCCCTAAAATCTGATTTTAGTTGTTGGTTTTTAGCCTTTAGACTAAATAAGAAATATCGATTAGGCAAATCCTTGCCAAAAACTAACAACGAATTACTACGAACTGGTTTCATTGCTAACTTGCTGATTTTGGTCGTTTCACACCATAGAGCGAACGTCCTTGTTTTCTGCCTTCGACACCAGCCGTATCCAATGTGCCACGGATTATATGATAACGCACTCCCGGCAAATCCTTGACCCTGCCCCCACGCACCAGAACGATTGAGTGTTCCTGAAGGTTATGCCCTTCGCCCGGGATATAGGCTGTGATTTCATAACCGGTTGTTAGACGAACCTTGCATACTTTACGTAATGCCGAATTAGGCTTTTTCGGAGTTGTCGTATAGACTCTTGTGCATACCCCACGTTTCTGAGGATTACCCTTCAGGGCTGGAGTCTTGGACCCAGTTTTTTCTGGTTGACGTTCTTTTCTCATCAATTGATTTATTGTTGGCATATTACACCGCCTTAGTTTTCCTTTCTGTTTCTGTTTCTTCGCCGGCTTTGCGGAGGGCACGGAATCCGGTTCCAGCCGGTATCAACCTTCCGACAATCACATTTTCTTTCAATCCATGGAGTCGGTCGACTCGACCTTGAATTGCTGCTTCGGATAGCACCCGCGTCGTCTCCTGAAATGATGCCGCCGACAGGAAACTTTCGGTCAGGAGTGAAGCTCGGGTAATACCTAATAGTATCGGCTGGTAACTGGCCGGTCGGAGATTTTCGCCAGCCAGTCTTTGATTTTCGTCATAGACCTTACGCCGTTCGACAATTTCACCTTCAGTAAATATTGAATCACCCGGGTCCTCAATCTTAACTTTCCGCAATACCTGACGCACAATGACTGAAATATGTTTATCATTTATTTTTACGTTCTGTAATCGATACACGGCTTGGATTTGGTTGGTCAAAAATTCTTGTACTGCCAACCAACCTTTCACTCTTAAGACATCATGTGGGTCAACCGAACCCTCACAAAGCTTATCACCGGCTTTAACTATATCACCACTTGCCACCAATAGATATTTACCATATGGTATCCCGTAATCCTTAACCGTTCCACCCTCGGAAGTAACTCTAACATTTCGCACTCCCATTTTGGGCTCGCCTACTTCAATCATGCCATCGATTTCAGAAATTATTGCTGGGTCTTTTACCCGTTTTGCCTCAACCAGCTCAGCGACCTTAGGCAAACCACCGGTGATATCTCTGGTTCTCCCAATTTCTCGCATCAGCTTGGCTAAGGTATCCCCAGGCAAAACCTTATCGCCATGGGTAACAATCAAGTAGGCACCAGCCGGTATCGCATGCTTCTCGATAACCTTACCACCCTCACTAATAATTTCAATCCTCGGATGAAGTTTTCCAGTTTGGTCATCAACAACTATTCTTTGCATACGTTCGGTAGCCTCATCGATGTCTTCGCGCAATGTTTCACCTAAGCGGATATCATCAAATCTTATCTTTCCATCCCGAGCCGCTATAATTGGAATCGAGTAGGGTTCCCATTCAAAAAGGGTTGCTCCTTCAGTTACCGAATCACCATCGTTGACTCTTAACACCGCCCCTTTAGGAACCGTGAGAGGCAATACCTTACCGTCACCGGACAAAGTCAGCCGTCCTGGTTCTAGAACTACAATCTCGCCATCCGAACGTTTTGCCGTGTTTAATTCCTGGAATTTCGCCTGACCCGGAAATTTTGCCGTGGCTTTGGTCTGTTCCGCAATTCTTGTCGCAACCCCACCGACGTGGAATGTCTTTAAGGTCAACTGAGTGCCGGGTTCGCCGATCGATTGTGCCGCGATAATGCCAACCGCTTCGCCAATTTCGACCAATCGGTCGGTTGCCAGGTTACGACCATAACACTTGACACAAAGACCGGTAGGTGCCTCGCAAGTTAAAACCGAACGCACTCTCACTTTTTCAATTCCGAAATTCTCAATCTCTTCGGCGGCTTGGTCGGTTATCTCTTCACCCGCATGCACAATCACTTCTCCGGAAAGAGGATTTATGATATCATCGAGTGCAATTCTGCCTGAGATACGTTCGGATAAAGACTCCACAATTTCTCCACCTTCACGCAGGGCAGTAATCTCCTGACCCAAAATCGTGCCACAGTCCTCCATCGTAATAACTACATCATGGGCAACATCGACCAACCTTCTCATTAAATATCCGGCTTCCGCCGTCTTCAGAGCCGTGTCGGTTAATCCTTTTCGGGCGCCATGGGTCGAAATAAAATACTCCCAAACCGAAAGCCCTTCCAGGAATGAACTCTTAATCGGAGTCTCAATTACTTCTTCACCTACCGCTCGACGTTGCGGTTTTGCCATCAATCCCCTCATACCACAAATCTGTGCTGCTTGCGTCCTTGAACCACGAGCACCCGAATCAATCAACATGAACATCGAGTTAAAACCATCCTGGTCTTTACTCAAATCTTCCATTAGTGCTTCTTCCACTTCGGCGGTAGCCATCGTCCAGGTATTTACGACCTGATTGTACTTTTCACTTTCCGTGGTCAAGCCCCGCTCGTAAGCTTTATAGACTTTCTTCAGTTCATCTTCATGCCGTTTCAGTATTTGGCTTTTCTCCTTGGGAAGAATCGCATCGCCGATACCGATCGAGAGTCCAGAAGCGGTTGCTATTTCGAAACCCAAATCTTTCAAACTATCCAGGAGCTTAGTCGTCATATCACTGCCATAGACTTTATAACAGCGATTGACCAGGGTAGCCAACTTACCCTTATCATAGACCTCATTAACAAATCGTAACTGCTCAGGTAATATTTCATTGAAAAGGATACGCCCAACCGTTGTTTCAAACGACTTACCATTATAAATAAATCGAACTGGCATATGAACCTCAAGGTCACCCAGCGCATAGGCAGAATCAACCTCAGCAAAACTATCAAATACTTTTGCTCTTTCTTTTTGGCTCAGGGGTTTTCTGGCTTTGGTTAGATAATGAATACCAGCGACGATATCCTGGGAGGGTGTCATTAGGGGACGACCATAGGCTGGTGACAGAATGTTGTGACAGGAAAGCAGTAAAACCGCCGCCTCTAATATTGCTTCTGGTGTTAATGGCACATGCACTGACATAGTGTCGCCATCAAAATCGGCGTTGAA
>JAOUPE010000188.1 GCA_029880025.1 Caldifarciminota bacterium | reverse complement strand
AGCTGAAATTTGTTGACTACCGGAAAATCAAGATTCAAAATGATTCGGTATATATGCCCAGCGGTTTTACGATTGATTTGGGTGGTATCGCGGTCGGTTATTGTGTTGACCGAGCGGTCGCGGTTTTGCAGCAAGAGGGAATTAAAACCGGTTTAATTGATGCCGGGGGCGACATCATGGGTTTTGGCAATCGAAAATGGAAAGTCGCAGTAAAGAATCCGCGTGGCGATGGCATGATTAAAACTTTCTCGATTCAGAACCAGGCGATTGCGACTTCCGGCGATTATGAAAAATTTTTCATGAAGAATGGTAAGCGTTATCACCACATTATGAATCCCAAGACTGGCTATCCAGCCTGGGGCTGTTGCAGTGTCACCGTGATCGCTTTGGATGCAGTTTCCGTCGATGCTTTTTCGACTACCATCCTGGTTTTAGGGGTTCGAGATGGTTTAGCCTTAGCCGAAAAAGAAGAAGGGGTCGAAGCATTCATAATTGCTGAAGAAGAAGGCACTTTGATTCAATACCAGACCTCGGGTATTAAATAGTCATGAGACAGTTGGAGTCAAACAAACGACTAATTGAATCGAAATATTATACAATCGAAAAAGACAGGGTGAAATGTCAACTCTGTCCCAACTACTGCATTATTGCCGAAGGTAAAGTTGGGCGTTGTTTGGGTCGAAAGAATATTTCCGGAAAATTGTATGCGATAAACTATGGCGAAGTTGTCTCGATCGCTTATGACCCGATTGAGAAAAAACCCTTATACCATTTTTATCCAGGGAGCAAAATCCTTTCGGTCGCGACCTATGGATGTAATTTACTGTGTCCCTTCTGTCAGAACTGGGAGATTTCGCATCAAACCGTCGCCAGCCGCTATATCGAGCCGCCAAACCTGCTCGACCTGGCAATGCGTAACGATTCGATTGGCATTTCTTATACTTATACCGAACCGTTAATCTGGTTTGAATATCTTATGGATATCTGTCCTTTGGTTCGAAACGCCGGTTTGCAAAATGTACTGGTAACCAATGGAATGATTAATGAACAGCCCTTGCGGGAACTACTACCCTACATTGATGCGATGAATATTGATTTGAAATCAATCCGTCCGGAGTTTTATGAAGATTTTGTGAAAGGTGACCTGGCTACAGTTTTGAATACGATTAAAATTGCGAAGGCTTCCGTTCATATCGAATTGACCAATTTAATAATTCCCACTAAAAATGACAGTGTCGATGACCTTACTGATTTAGTTGATTTTGTGGCTTCATTAGGTCGTGATACGGTCCTTCATTTCTCCCGATATTTTCCCAATTATAAATTAAATATTACGGCAACCCCAACCCAAACTTTATCGCGTGCTCATGAAATTGCAAAAAAGAAGTTAGATTATGTCTATATCGGTAATGTTTTAGGGCTTTCTAATGGCAATAATACTTATTGTCCGAATTGTTCCAATTTGCTAGTCACAAGGGGTTATTTTAGTGGTCAAATTCAGGGAATCAAAGATGGTGCCTGTAATCACTGCGGTAAAAAAATTCCGGTGGTCATTGGGGAACCCAAGAGAAGAGGTTAGATGACAGCAAGAAGGAATGTTGGAATCATTATTGTGGCAATCGTGGTTGGTGCAATAATAGGTTCGGTCTTATCCCATTTTTTAAGTGGAATATTCCCTGCCGGACCGGTAAGGGATTTCTTTTTTAAGGCTTTACAAATCGGAATTCCAACCTTAGCACTCAATTTAGGTTTTCTTACTTTAAATTTTGGTTTCACCTTAGCCATAACCACCTTTACCGTTATCATCGTAATCTTAGCCTTATACCTCATACACCGCTTTTAAAATTTCTTTTCCCTCTCGAAACTATAAGAAAAATTAACCACGCAAAGCGAAGCGTCATCCGATTTAAGCAAAACCAAGCACAAGAGACCACGAAAACACGAAATCACGAAAAAAGACAAAGAAGGGATTTATCAAATGCGAGGAGCAACACGAATAGAAACAGAAAAAAGAAATTTAACCGTAGAGATAGCAAAGAAAGCAGGGTCAATCCTTTGCCAAAACGTTAGTTATAACTAACGCTCAAATCGACCCCGATTTTTCGTCTATCGTCTTGACCGTCAATCGGTTAGTCTAAATTCTGTTCAGGGGTAGGGTATGGCGGGGTAGCGGTATAGGGGGCGGTATAGGGGGTAGCCCCTGGACTAGCCCCAGCCACAGCCTACAGGTTAGCTTAGGAGGTAGACTTGGGAGCAGACTCCGGGACTGACTCCTGAGTAGACTCAGAGGCAGACTCGGGAGCAGACTGGGAGGCAGACTCGGAGACAGACTGGGGAGCAGACTCAGGAGCAGACTGGGGGGCAGACCCCTAAGCAACCTGGGGAGCAGAGACGGGGGCAGACACCTCATCCCTTAATTTCGTAATCCGAAGTTCTATGGATTTATAGTTTTCATCAGACCTTAATTACTCCTTGACTCTCAAGGAATTTGAGTATAATTTACTTGGGAAACGAAATGGTTACCTGCGGTGAGAAAGTAAAGATACAAAAGACATTAAGACAAATCTTTAGTTCGTCTATACTCCCAATTTGGCACAAAAACGAAGTTCGGATATGAACGAGTTATTTGCAATTGTAGGCAATTTGGATGGGGGTATTTAACATGAATTTCAACAAATGTCTTGAACAATTGGAAACTTCTCTCAAAAACGTAGATTACATTTTGAATGAAGAAACCTTTGAAAAAGCAAAACAACTCTTCTTCAATTGCAAAGAGAATCCACAGATTTTAAGAGAGAAAACACAAGAATTTACAAAAATGGAAAAGCAAGAAGAGAAAGATAAGGAATTCTTCTTAAATGTAAATGATAAGGGCTCAGTAGTATATCCCCCTGAGCCGCTGATAGAGGAATTCATAAGAATTCAAAAAGAAAATCGGATTTTTGGTACTTGGTTTCGGAAAGACGAATACAACAATCGACCTATTTTACTCATAGCTCGTTGGCTTTCTCATTTCACAGGTTTCCGACACCGTTGCGCTCATATATTTCTTGATCACCCCACTCTAGAAGACTACACATTTGTCCAACTTCGTAGTTTTGGTAAAGCTGACTCTCCAGGCTGTTTTGACATACCTGTAGGAGGGCATGCAAAAGGTATAGCTACACTTGAGGAGACGGCAAGAGAAGAGATAAAGGATGAACTTAATATTGATCTCCAGTACGACATTGAAGGATTTTGCTCAATAGGTAATTATGGTTACTGCGAGCCACCTAAGCGTCCAGATTTTCATAATATCGAGCACCGAACAGTCTTTTGTGGGAACCTTAAGAGTGAAGCCGTGCCAAAAATCAGATTTTGTGATGGCGAAGTAGCTGCAATATCTGTATTTTCAATTTCAGAGCTCAAGATATTGCTTGAAGAATTCCCCAGAAGAGCGGCGTCGGGTTTGATCGGATCGTTTCCTACATATATTAAGCACAAGCAATTATGAGCCCGCAACAGCAGGGAGTAGGTCATGGGGATGCCTAATGAATAGAATTTCTGATAAAAAAGTTATGAAGTGAAAAATTTTGCGATTTTACCGTT
The DNA here is from genome assembly GCA_029880025.1 of Caldifarciminota bacterium. Taxonomy (GTDB): domain Bacteria; phylum Hydrothermota; class Tepidihabitantia; order Tepidihabitantales; family JAOUPE01; genus JAOUPE01. The sequence goes on along the minus strand of JAOUPE010000188.1, from coordinate 464 downwards.
TTTGATTGTAGGAAGAAAATTTTACAAAAATTGAGGTAAAAGAAAGACTTAGTTTTATAAATTGTAGTGTAAATCGATTCTATAGTTAACAGTAACCCGGGAATGGGTAGAATCTGGGTTGAAAATATTTATTGTATAATTCCATCCTTTATTTGGTTGAAATACAAGTTCGCCAGCTACACTATTTGTTAATATCTTGAGTATATCAAGTTTCGAGTCCGTAGTATCTGACGGGTTATCTTGAAGAATGTAAAAGTCGACATAGCCACTTTGACACATAAAATAAATATGATATTCGGGGTCTTTGACAGATTCTATAATTCTTGAATTTAAATTAAACCCGACCACTGCATTATAATTTACGTCAATATAACCTGAGTCAATGACTTCGGAGAATTTTGTGGTTTTATGGCATGAGAATAGGAATAGAGCAAATTAAGATTATTAAAAATTTATTCATTAGA
>JAOUPE010000187.1 GCA_029880025.1 Caldifarciminota bacterium | reverse complement strand
AAACTGACAAAGAAATATTTTAACATCTTCGCTGATAATGCGCGCGCGCAAAAGAAGACATCGTTGTCTATTTCAGTCTAGTGAACATTGATCCCGAAGCGCGTATGGTTATCACTTGCGCGCGCGCATAAAATATCCATACGAGAAAAATATAATTATAACCCACAGAGTGATTGAAAAAAACGAAGATTTCTTAAAGACAAAAGGAGATGCTTGCGATGCACCCGACAATTTCGTAACTGTTCCAGAAAACGTCTTGGCAAAATTTGCGAACTTCAGAATACCTCAATTAGGTTATTTAATCGTGTTCAGTAGAACTCTGCCCGGGTTAGTTTTGTTTTTTTACATACCGTGCTTAGTAGTCATTGTTATTCAAGTCAGGAAATTGAATAGGAGAGCTGGTGAGGGAAGCGCATAAAATCGAAAAAATTTGCGAAGAACAAAGGCCTGAATTGAGGGTCCGGACCAACTTCCCCTTTTTTCTATCTTAAACTAATTTTTCAAAAAGTCCGTTATAATTCGGCTAAACAAACAATCAAAGAACCTTTTGAATCATTAGTAATTAGTGTAAAAACAGCTAGTATACTAGCTATTAGAAGTTACTAAATGTAAGAATTATAGGTCATTAGAACGTGCGCGCGCATTATATATCGTAAGGTCAATCATTATCGTTAGATTTCAACTTCTCACTTTGTTGAGTATATTTCTTCATAATCGCTTCAAGCTCAGATTTTATGGAAGGATGCTCTTGCATAATTCTATTCTGATCATTCAATTTGTCGTTGAACTTTTTCCATGTTTCGCTGTTCCATTCAAATTCCAATTCGGAGAAATCAGTCAATGCCTTTCGCGTTCTTGCAACAAAACTGAGAAAAGACGAAATTTCGGAATCTTTCAATCGTTTCTGTATCATAAGTTCTGGAATAATGGAACCTACTACTCGAAAGAAGTTGCCATCTACTTCTATTCCTACACAATTCCTATCAGTTCGGGTAATCCATTCTCTAGGCATGCCCAACTGAACCAAGAAGTTGATGGTCATAAATATGACTACATCAAGGAGTTCATCGGGTATGTAATTGAAGAATTCCTTATATGATAGGTGAAAATTGTCATAGGAAATTCTCTGAATGGAAAATTCCAATTTGTTTGGAACGAATAATACACCCTTTGGCATGTTATACTTTTTTCTCAAGGTCTTTATTTCTTGTAACATATTTTCAAAATCAGCTAGTTTAATCGGTTTTGAAGGAGTTTCTTTCTGTTTTTTCGTCGTCTTCTCTAGTTCAACATCCAGCAACGTCTTTAATTGTCTACTCATATAGAGATTGACCTCTTCCATTTTCATTTTATTGACTTGTTTTTCGGTGAACCCTTCTTTTTTCAAAAGCGTTAGAATCTGTTGTTTTAGTTCTTCATCTCTTACCAAATCAAAGAATTCTTGGAAAGTCATTTCTTCGGGTTTTTTTGAATACTTAAACATCTATTTATCCTCTACTTTCTTTCTATATAGTGGATATTTCCAAATAAATTCTATCAGATTTCAAGTCATATGTGCATGTATGTGGGAAATATACTTTGTCAATCGCAATCCCGAAAGGAAGAAATTTTAGCGGCGGATTCCAATTGAAAACCGAGGAACCCGAATATGCCAGCCCTGTCATTCATCGTTTTCGAGAACAAAATTTTGAAAGGCACCAAACGAATGCGCGTGCGCGCATGAAGAATGATCTTGAATTGGCCAAGGCGGATGGTTTCGATTCTTTGACGGATTTCAGAAAATGGTTCATCGGATTATACGAGCCGACGGATGAAACGAAATTTATGATCGTGAAATGGTAGATTCATATTTGTTCAGATCGCACGCAATTTAAATGTCTATGCACATATGGTGAAGTTAGGCGATATTGATTTTAGAGAGTAAATAATGAAAATAAACTGAGTAGAAATTCTTTAAGAGATAGGCAAGGTGAATTGGTTGCCTGAATTTTCACTTCGCCATGGCGTGCGAAAACATATATCCTCCAGTGGAGCAATCCCCATTGAAAACTTTGCCCCATATTCCGTTGTTACTGGATTGAATCAGTCCGAACAAATCCTCAATGGAACACTTGGCTTAATTAACAATGTGCCCATGAAACCTGAAGATAGAGAATATATAGCGGAACAACTCAGTATGATAATAAAACTACTAAAGAATTTTGGATCGAAAATCGGAAGTGTAGAGAGAGTTTGGGGACACCTTGTGCCAAAGATTATCAAAGAATATTATGAAAACTTGGATTACAAGACTGATGAAACTGATGTGTCGATAGACCAGAAATACAAAATTGATGTTATCGCCTCAAAAAAGAATGAGGTAAACGCAATCTCAGTTAAAAAGGGACAGATTGCGCCTCAAGAAATAGCTGAAATAGCCAAGAAAGGTTCAACATATCTTCACAAGACTTATCCTTCTTATCAATTAAAGCGAGTTGTAGTCTTTGCTTCAAGGTTTCCAGAAGATTTTCTAGAGATCAGAGACAAGTTGAAAGAAAAGGGTATAAATTTAGATTATGTTCTGCCAAATCATGTCGTCAAACGACTTCCAAAATACAAACAAGTTTTTTATGAATGATTGCGTGCGTAACGAAATAAGGAAATGTGTCTACTGCTCATTATCCACCACGATTCGTCCACTCGGCAATATCGCTTGAACCTTCCAGCCTTTGGCAAGATATCCGCCCAATTCTTCCTCGGACACGATTTTTTGGCAATCTTCCTCGGTTGGCTGAGATTGCTTGGCTAGCCACTCGGCGAATTCTTTCAAGTCCATTCTGGTCAATTTTATCTGTATATCATCATCCGTGAATCCGAGTTCTTTTGCCTTCATTTTCAGCACCTCAAGTTTCACCCGCTTTTCAATATCCGTTTCGGCGACTATCCCCGTCCAACAGGTATCTAACATTACACGGGCATAATCGTCCCGAAGTAAATCGGGACTAACATAGGCTTTTTCATCGACCTTTTTCCCCACAATCTGCTTCCATTTACTTTCAGCCATATAGGACGAAAGTCGATCGGTCAAATATTTTCGAAGACAATGGAACCGAATGATCTTGTTTCCTGGCTTTATTCCAGCTTTGGCAGCCGCCGATTTCAAAATATTGGATAACTGAATTTCGCTTTTGAGTGTCAAGATTCTCTCAGTTGGCGCTTTTCGTTCATCAATGTCCATTTGCCGAATCATGCGCCTAGTAATCGGTAAAGCATCAGCATCGATAAATGGGCACGCCTTGACCTTTTCCTTCGTCGTTGCATATTCTCCGATGCTTATAGGCACTGGGCGGTCAAGATAAGGCTCCAAATCACCGCGGGTTAATCTCAGAAAATCGCCTACGCGAAGTCCAAAGGATTTGCCCGCAACTACTACATATTGCGTTTTCAGATCGCCAATTTCGGACATTATTTTCAATTCTTCCCTAGTGAAACGATAATCCTCTGTCTTTCGCGTCCGCTCTCTCAGCCTTTTGCCTTCACTGGGACGCAATTTTAGTTCATGATAATGAAAAGCGAAGAACGATGCGGCGGCATGGGCAGAAGCGGTGGCGGTATATTCGGCGTATCCTTTTTCATCTATCAACCATTGTTTGAATGCGAGAACCTGTTTCTCCCATTTATGTTCTGCATCGGTTTTTCGATCTTCCAGAACTTGATCTCCCGTAATTCCCACAAAATCGAGAAATTTCTTCCAAGCCCCTTTGTATCTTTTTCGAGTGCCTTTCTTCTGGCTGTCGAGCCATTAATGGGTTGCTTGGTCGCCTGGGAACCAATCTACCTCTGTTCTTACCATTTTCCCGTTCCCTTCAAGAGTGAGCGGGTAGAAGCGGAATAAAAGCGTTCCTCAAAAGTGAAATGAGATTTCAGAAAATCTAAATTCAACTTTTGACGGCGCCCAACAGCCTATGCATAACTTCATATGACCGCGCGTAGTCAGGATTTACCTCCTTCAACTTTGTCTTAACAAGTTCCATTTTGCTGATAAACGCTGATCCATTCTTTCGCCTCACCATGTTAATC
>JAOUPE010000186.1 GCA_029880025.1 Caldifarciminota bacterium | reverse complement strand
AAAACCACGACCGCCGGTCCACCACCAAACAACCTGATTAATCCCACCTGGCAGAGATTCTCCGCCATTGGGCCAATCTACAAATACTGGAGAACGAATCGTAAAATTTCCATCGCTTGCATCCTCCCGAATAACGACACCATTCGAATCCAAAGCTTGAATTTTTACTCGACAGATAGTGAGACTTAGCTCAGGAATGCGCCAATCATAAATTGTATCAGTTGGTGTAATATCTTGGGCGATGGTATCGTCGTAAGTGTAACCTCCGTTCATCGATAACAACAGCCGGTAGCGGTCAAAATTATAGCCGATTGTGTGCCACTGGATGTTATAATCATAACCACCTTCCAAAGTCTCACCGCCATTAGGAGAAAGTAAATCAGTAATCCCTCTCGAATACCAGACATCATTTCTCCGTCCAGCATTATCAATACCGCCGATTACCCAGATTTTGTCATCAAAAACAACCGATGTATGATAACCTCTTCTGGACCAGGGTGCTTCATCAATTGCCCGAATCCAGCTATCACCATCAGTAGAATACCAGACATCGTTGTAAGGATATTCATTTCCACCAATCACCCACATCTTGTTATCGAAGACAACCGAAGTATGACCTTCTCTTGACCGAATATTGCCCTGTGCCCTAATCCAGTTTGTTCCATCTTCCGAATACCAGACATCACCCATGTCGTAATCAGTTCCACCCAGTATCCACATTTTATTACCAAACACTAATGATGTGTGGTCATATCTTGCTAGCCATTCAGCAGAATCGTTGGCGCATACCCAATCTACACCGTTCGATGAATACCAGACATCATTTAGATTATTGCCACTATACCCGCCAAGTATCCATATTTTATTGTTGAATACTAACGAGGTGAAATAACATCGTGCTTGCCAGTGTGCTGATGCAGTTGCTTGGGTCCAGTTTACACCATCTTCTGAATACCAGACATCATTTCTAAATGTGCCGGTAAATCCTCCGATGACCCAAATTTTGTTGTCAAATACCACCGAAGTATGACCCAATCTTCCTGCCCATGGCGCCGAAGCAGTTGCTTGGGTCCAGTTTACTCCATCTTCTGAATACCACACGTCATTTTGTCGAGTTGAATTGAATCCGCCAATCACCCAGATTTTATTGTCAAACACCACCGAGGTATGATACCCTCTTGCTCGCCATGGTGCTGAATCGGTAGCAATAGTCCAATCCATTTGCTGGGCGAATAGAGAAGTTAGAAGGAATAGAAGAGAAGTAGAGATTGCAGGCAACTTATTACCGAAACCCGTTTTCATCTTATCCTCCTTTCAATCCGCCCTTAAGGCAGATTATAGGTTTTTAGTTTAACACATAAAGTTTACATTTATGGAATCTGCTCCAGAAGGTACAAATTATACTTCAGCCCAATTGTAATATTTAAAATTATTTTGTCAAGTTTTTAATTGACTTAAATTATAATCAAGCCATGAAATTAATTACTTTTAAGAGGATTAATACTTTGATAATATTTTTGAAATACACCCTCCGCTGTTATAAAGTTTAACTATGTATATACCCCTGGGAACGGTATTACCATTATTGTCTAAACCGTCCCAGGTTATAATTGAATAGGGGAGATGGGTGCCAGGAAATGAGAAATTCTTAATCAATTTTCCAGTAATGTCATAGATTTTTAAAGAATAGTTATTCGAAATTTGTTTGTGATTAAATGTTAATCTTATATTTATTTTTTTGCGGAATGGGTTGGGATAAATTTGTAAATTAATTGGTAATAATATATTTGCTTTACTCTCGATAATAGCAGAACTACCACGATAAGCTCGGACATCAGTGCCGATACCACAGACGATTAAAATACCGTTCTGACCAATCGCTGGTCCGCCAATATTGACATTGGGAATAGGTGTTGACCAGCGAAGGGTTAAGTCAGGATTGAAAGAGTATAGCCCACCATTAGCAAAACCACCGTTAGTAACAAATACATTTCCATTGGCATCAATCGCCATTCTTGGCTCGGCAGGAAAATCAATAAAAATCACTTGCGAACTATCAATAATAGTGCCAGTCCGTGAATCAATTCGTATCACCCGATTGGTGCGGGAATAGCTGTAAACGCTGGCGTCCGGACCAACGCCAAACGAGGCAAACGGCACATAACCCAAAGGCACCCGCCACTTTTCCTCAAGTGCGGTATCAATATCAACAAAGGCAACAAGATAATCGGTCGCCGGGTTATTCTGGGTTCTTGTTGCATACACCGTTCCATCTGGACCAACGAAAGGAGCAACCTGCTGAATCAGTCCAGCCAAACCTAGACTGGAATATAGCCGTGCGCCAGTTTCAAGATTATAAACGGAAATTCTTGGTCCTTGCCCACTTGCTTCCCAAGCATAGCCGATGTTGCCGGAAACCGCAACTTCGCTGCCATTAGAGGTTGGGCTACTTCTTTGAGTTGTCCAGATTGTGGTGCCAGTTGCACCATCAATTCTTCTTATATTTCTAAAATTGCCGATAATCAAATCGCCGTTGGGCGCAAAAGATGCACCTTCGGTTGAGCATTCATCAATCAGACTATCTGAACGCCAGATGATTTCGCCGGTGCTTGCATTTAATGCGTATAGATAGGATGCGTTCGTATTGCCGGAGCGTGTTGCATAAACTTTTCCATCTCGAATTGCCGATACCCGGTTTCGACAATCGGTAGCAGGAAAATCGACCGGTAAATCTTTAGTCCACAAGGTCTCACCAGTTTGAAGATTGTGAGCAACAATTTTGGTTCCGTGCAATACATCATTGATGTCTTGAATTCTATCCATTGCCACAATATTGCCTTCGATTACCGCCTGATGGGCGATTACGGCGGATAAGCCTTCTTGCCATAAAATAGTGGAATCAATCGGTCCATATTCGTTTGATAAGCTGTAACGCCCTGGTTTGCCACCGGTCCCGACTGTCCAGTCATCAGCATATAGAAATAATATTACAATCAATAATAAAATAAATTTAGTTTTCATATAACCTCTTTTGTTTAACTTGGTTTTGGTCTGAGCCAGATGTTTGCCGCCTTGGGCTCTTCATTCCTTGGAATCAATTTAATCGCTCCTTGTGGACAGGCAGCCCGGCAAACACCACAGCCAAAACACCTGGTCGGGTCAATATAGACTTTGCCAAGCAAAGACGAATAAAATTCAGCACCAAATTGGCATTGTTTCATACAGGATTTACAACCATTGCAAAGGTCCCAATCGATTTGACCGATATATTCGGCTCGGAAAAAAGTGGGTGTGCCGTCCTTCTCAATATAATAACGGTAAGCCATACAGTCATGGTCACAATTACATAAGCCAAGAACATAAGGAGTGATACCGGTCCAGATACTGTGAATCAGACCTTCCTTATCAAATTCGTGAAAAATTTTCTTTGCTTCTTCCTTTTCCAGAACTTCGAGCGACGAAGATGCATCAGGATATTTACCTAATATGCCAGATTGGTCTAAACCCAAGCCAAAACAAAAACGTTTATCGGCTTTACCGGTTGTAATTATTCGGCAGCCGCAAGGAACTCTGGTTATTGAATTAACCATATCAATCACTGCTTCGACATCTTCGATTGGCAGAATCTGACCAAAATGTTCGATTTTCCAGGCTTCTAATATTTTCTTTTCGCTCGGTTTTGGTTTAGGAGCCTGGTCAGATTCGGTTTTTTCTTCGGGTTGCTTAGAGACCTTATCGGATGCTGGCAATACGAGATTTTCGAAAAACTTATTAACCCATTCGACCCGCGACTTGGTTTTAACGATTTTCTTTTGGCGCGGCGAGAGTTTGGCATGAAGCAATTCTTCTGAATAGTTTTTCATTTGAAGATACCATTTTTTGCCCTCGCCATGCTTTGTGCAAAACTCACACATTTTAATCTCCTTTTCTATGGATACATTGTTGATTAACTAAGATACCTTTCTGCCATGATTGCAGCAAGCGCACCGTCACCAACCGAAGTAGAAATCTGACGTAAAGTCTTTTTTCTAACATCGCCGGCGGCAAAAATTCCAGAGACATTGGTCTCA
>JAOUPE010000185.1 GCA_029880025.1 Caldifarciminota bacterium | reverse complement strand
ATATTTGGTAAAACCAATCGCCATCTTCTCCTGTTTTTCAGAAGGTAAAGGCTTTTTAGCTGAAATACGCTTAATCTCAGCCCGAAGCACGTTATTGATAATCTTCTTCAAGCCAAAAAGGATATTTAATTTCAATCCGGTTCTTTGCCATTTATCGGTTACGGCTTTCATCCCCGACTTATTCAAGGTAGATAAGAAATCAAAATATTCTCTGGTAAATTTCTGATAAAAAGACGCTTGATTCTCTTCTATTTCATTCTTTATCAGGAATGCCGAGACTTTGCCTTCAATCCGTGATTTCAAACGGTCAAAATCAATATCCTGTTTTGGTTTCTCTTTGGATGGAAATTCAATTCCTATTTCATATCTCATCGCATCCCTTTGGATTTTTCTTTGTTCGGGTGGTTTTGGTAGTTGTGAAATCATCCGTTCGTGTCTGGTTCTAAAATCAATCGCATCCAGATGCTTAAAGAATTCAGACCACGATTCTCCACAAGCTCTTAAATAAAGCAAGATTGTTCCAATTGGTGGATTTTTAACCCTGCCTTTCTCTAAATGAGAAACATACCCTTTACCGGATTTGTTAGAAAGACCAATTCTTTTAGCCACCTCTGCTTGATATAAACCGGCTTTTTCACGGGTTGATTTTAAGAGTTTGGCGATTTCTTTATCCAAAACAGAGGTCTTTTTTGACATATTTAACTCAGTCAGAGTATACTGCCAGTATACTAAAAATCAAGGCAAAATTTCTCTTAAGTATTTGAAATTGGGATTTTTATATTGGAAATTGCCTTAGTTGAGGGTACTACCTAGGAGGTAGGCTGGTAGGCAGGCTGGGAGGTTGGTTGGTAGGTTGGCTTCTAAGTCGGCTCATAGGCGGGCTGGTAGGCTGGCTCCTAAGCTGGCTCGGATGCTGGTTGGTAGAGAGGCTGGTAAGCGGGCTGGTAGGCTGGCTCGGAAGTTGGCTGGGGAGCTGGCTGGGGGGTTGGCTGGTAGGCAGGCTAGGGAGCTGGCAGGTAGGCTGGTACCTATCAATTCTGGCTGAAAGTATCTTGCCCAATAGCAAATAGCTAATCGCAATAAGCCAGATCTTAATCCGCCTAAGGCGGACACAAGCCACTAACCACTATGCCTTAGACACTGTCTTTTTGGAAGTAGACTCGCCCGCTTCGGGTAAGCAACCCGGGGAGTAACCTCGGGAGTAGCCTCCTAGGTTGCCCCCTAAGCAACCTGGGGAGCAACCTCCTAGACCGCTACTCATTGTTGCCCCACAGAATTCGTCTTCCGAGTTCAGTACTACTGAAAGCTCTTAATTCATCAGTGTATTAAACACTTCGCTAATTATCGTGTTCGTTTTCCCAAGTTGAATATCTACTTTATATAATTTTATTAAGGCCTCTAAAAAGTCTTTGTTTTGACATGCTACAAACCTTTGTGCTCTTTCAATAATAGCGATGTTACATTCTAGGACGGATTTAGGAGAGAGGCTTTTGTCTATAGGTGGATTAATATTAACTAAAAGTATCTTACCAGAAACAGGAAAAATAAATTCTTCAAGACAATATACAGGATCGTGATCTTGAATGCCTCTAGTGACGATAGGATTATCGCCCACAATAAACCAATTTTTTTCGTCCCCGGTATAGAAGAATCGCCAATTTTCTAATTTAGCGGCCCAATCTTTGTCTTTGAAAAATGGAGCTTCTGGAGCCACTATCTTAGTAAACTTCTTGAATGCTAAGACCTATTTATTTTTTTAATAACATCTCCCGGCACTTTTTCACCACTTTTCTGCTTTAGTTTAAAATAATCAAGTTGATTGTTGTCGAGGAAAAGTTTCTCCGATAATTGTTCAACAAATTTTATGTTACTCGGTAATCTCCAATGCAGGAACAATAAAAAATAAAAAAGATGCATCTTATCTAACAACTCAATTGGAGTTTTATAATTAGATGCTCTGATTTTATCAAACGATACCCAACATCGATTTTCTATATCTGTATAGATATCCTCTAATAAATCCTCATTACTGCCGTTTGGATAAGTTATAGTATTCAAATTGTTTTCAAAGAAAGTAGCGCTGGGAGTGGTTTGAATAATTTTATTTGTCTGTTTATCATAAACAAAAAAGCGGTTTTTGCTATCAGTAAATCCATTTAGATAATGTCTAGGCAAATAGTGGTGTTTTTTACTGTTATTTTTCTTCATAGCTTTAATTTCTTTACTCGTAAATACATAAAGTTTGTAAATCCCCTTTATATACCGAAAAGTTTCTTCACTGATTTATCAATTTCTTTTTCTTTGCTTTCGGTTTTTAAATTGGTGACAGATTTTAGAGATATCGGCGAGTTTTTGGTGAAGTTTGTTTTTGGTGTCAAATCGGGAAACATAACAATTATGATTATTCTCATAATGCCACTTTTCAAAACTACTTACTTATTTACTTGGTTATTTAATAATGATGAACTCTTCCATCATACCCAGGAACATAAACCACAAGCGTTTTCACCGCCATATTCATCGGCTGGAATCGGGCAGTACCTTTCGTAAATTCAATAAGTGGAATTTTGATTGTTTCTTTTGCTCTAACGCTTCCATAATTATATTGATAACTATCAACTATTGGATTAACATCCCATCCATTTATATAAATTTCAACAGATGGCCAATCAAAGTTATCTCCATTCTCTATTGTAATTGTAGTAAGCGATTTACTAACATAAGCTGTAATAGGTTTCGATTTACTTTTAACATCTTTCTTCTCACTCGTTGTTGATTCAGTTCTACAAGTTATATGACTCATAGCTAGAAAAAGTGCTATTAAGCAAATTACTAGCACATAAACTTTTTTGTGCTTCATATAAACATCCTTTTTTTGAGAAAAATAGTTCATTGGTATCTCTTAATCTCTTATTTTCTTAGGGAAAACATAAGGAATCTTCCATATTTCTGAGGCAATTGTTTTACTTTCTTAACTAATATTGAATACTTACCCATTTCTTTAATATTTGCACAATTTACTAAAACTCGGTCTGAAGTCAATAAGGGAATATGGAAATAAAGAGAATGTCCCCATTTTAGATTCTGACCATCTGTTACAAATAGGTGCTTTAATTAGCAAATTTTTAAGTCTGAGGATGTAGTGTTATTTTGGACCTTTGTTTTGCCATACTAAATAGTTCACGTGTTTCTTCATAGTGAGAACTTACAATCTGAGGTACTCGAAGCGATATTCTTGTTAATGTTTTTTCTGGGTTACTTTTCAATTCTGCTGATTCAGAGAATCCCTCAAGAAATTCTTCAGTATCATCAGGCAGCCAAGTCCACAAATATTCGTAGGCAATCCACTCGCGATGTAGGATAATCCTTCTTCTGAAATCAGCTCTAGGGTATGGTGGATTTAGAGTATTTTTAGAATATAACTCATCTGTTAGCCATTTTTCTGGTAAAAGTTTTTTGGCAAGTTGTTTTTCTATTAATAAATGGGCTCCTTTGACCTGTTTTTCTAAAGTGACCGCTCTAAATAACACGTCCCCTTTTGGAAGATTTTTTGTTAAATTTGACAGTTCTAACCGTGGGTCGAAATCAAGATGTCCCTCGACGATTGCTCCTCGAACGAAAATCTGGTCTTTGAAAAGTTCCCAATACATTTTAGCTAAATGTTCTAATGTGATTTTTAATTTGCAACCAGTTATGAATATTGAGTCACTGAAAAGAATGATGTTTAGCTTAGATTTGTCAAATTTCTTTGAAATTAAATTGAAGATATTCCAAACGGTATTATAGAAACTACTTAACTTATTATAGGCTAAATCTTTGTCAATTTGATATAGATTAGAAGTTCCTAGAAGGTCACCATGGAATGTAAATTCAATATTATCAAAATCTAATTCGGAGTTCATAGACTCAATTTACTTATACCCGATCTGAAGTCAATAGTTTTGTGAATCCCCAACCAATAATTTTTAATGGGGTTGACACTCGGTAAAATTGCCATATCATTAGAGAAATACTAAAACGAATATAACGTATGATAGCTAATTTTTTGAATAATTTTTTACATTTATACGATAATTTGCGTT
>JAOUPE010000184.1 GCA_029880025.1 Caldifarciminota bacterium | reverse complement strand
ATCTTGTGTTAATCTCGTGGTTAAGATTTTTTCCCGTGTCCTTGGTGGTTAAATTTTGACTTTTGTTTGTTGACCCCAAAATGCCCCTTATTTTTTCTGTCCGCCAGTCGAATCGACCTTTCGTCGAAGCAAATCGCTCCCGCCTTTCGGAGAAGACCCAACTCGGGAGGCGGATTGGCACTTGACGTTGCTTTTTGGGTGGCTTAGGGGGCAACCTAGAGCTTGCCCAGAGAATGGCTTAGTCACGGATATTATTATTCCCCCTTTAAATAATAATCAAGATTAAATTTGTATTGACTTAAATTCGGAGAAATAATATCGAATTTAGCAGTGAAAGTCTTTAAATATCAACAGCTTATTTGCATTTTAGATTATAAACAATTTTTAAATGGGCGTAAAAAAGCTATTGACAAGAAACGATTTTGTTATATAATACTAGCGTTGTATAACAAATTTATTATAAAGGAGAAATATGACCAATAGAAGAAAAAAATTTATCAAAGGAATAATAGGCCCGCCTGCAAGAGAAAGTGACTTTTGGGACAGGGAAGAAGAGTTGGCGATGATTTGGGGGGCTCTTGAAACTTCTTCGGTGCTTCTTCTTGCACCTCGTAGGTTTGGCAAGACAAGTATTATGCTTAAGATTTTAGACGAGCCAAAGCCAGGCTGGAAGTCATTTTATCTGGACACAGAATGGATCGAGGGACCGGGGGATTTTATTGTTGAGCTAATTGCAAGGCTTGCTGAGAAGGGTGCGGTGGGAAAAATATGGGGAAAAATCCAAGAAAAAGTAGTTGGAGCAGTAGATAGGATAGATGAAATAGGTGTAAGCGAATTCAAGATTTCCTTAAGACAAAGAATGAAGAAGGAGTGGAGAGAGAAGGGAACCGAATTTCTGAAAACTCTAATGGAGGTGGAGGGACAAATTATACTCATAACCGATGAACTGTCACTACTAGTCTACAGACTACACAGAAATTCTAAACAAGAAGCCGAGGAATTCCTTACTTGGTTAAGGGGGATGCGGCATATACCCGAACTTCTACCTAAGATTCGTTGGCTTATGGGTGGGTCTATTGGCATGGGGCAGGTGCTTAAAGATGTTGGAATTGGAAGCCAAGTGATTAATGACCTTCAGATAGTGAATGTTCGTGAATTTTCTAATGAAAAGGCGAGGGAATTTATAAAAATACTTCTAGAGACTGTAGGTAGATTTCGGAATGTCCCAATTGGTATCATTAATAAGATTTTAGAAGTAATTGAATGTCCTATACCCTATTTCGTTCAAATCTTAATTCGGGAGTGTCTTAATGAGATGGTTCGTCAAAAGAAAAGCGAGCTATCAGAAGCGATTATTGATAAGGCTTATAAGGAAGGCGTTCTTGCTGCTTACAATCGGACTTATTTCGATCACTATTATGAAAGACTACAAAAGTATTACGGCGAAGAAAAAGCTTTGTTAGCTAAAAACTTGCTGACCATGATAGCAAGAAGGGGAATAGTATCTAAAACCGAGCTATTTAAAGTTTATGATATCGCAACTCAAGGCACTGGAACAGAAGATACCTTTAGTGACCTTCTCACTGAATTAGAAAACGATTTTTATGTCGTTTTGAATATGGAGAATAATACTTACCGTTTTGCTACGAAAGTTCTCAGAGACTGGTGGCTCCGCTTTCATACCTTTTAAAGGAGTAATTATGACAAAACCTCTTTATAAATATCGTCCTGCTTTGGCTTCGCCGGAAGAGCTGAAGCAAACACTAGTCGGGCGTAGGCCAATATTAGATAGGATTTTAAATCAAATAAGAGTTAAACTGCCATCGAAAAGTCTTCAGCACTTCCTTCTTATTGGTCCAAGGGGCTCAGGAAAGACTCATTTACTACTTCTTGTATACCATATCGTAAAAGGAAATGTCCAATGTTCTGGAAATTTAAATCTAAGCTCCAGTTGGATTCCAATTCTATTTGCTGAAGAAGAATACAGAGTCACCTCCCTTACTGAATTATTTGTAATAATGTTAGAGAAGATAAAAGAAGAAACCGAATGGATTGATTCAATAGAAATTTATAATCAAATATCTAAGAGTAATCCGCCAGGGAAAGACGAGTGTGAGAAAATACTTGAGTACCTTTTAGAAAAGAGAAAAAAAGAAAACAAAAGATTCCTTTTACTTCTTGATAATATCCATAACATACTACCAACTTTCACCGAGGAAGACCAAGGTCGGTTGCGAGATATTTTAATGACTCAGGACTTATTTTTGCTTATCGGTGCAGCTCCAACTATTTTTAGTCTGGTTGCCGATTATGATAAACCTTTTTACAATTTTTTTGAAATTTTGTGGCTCCATGAAATTTCAGAAGAAGAAGTTGAAGAGCTCATTAAAATCCGGTTAAAAATGGATAAAAGAGAAAACTTCTTAAAGCAATTTGAAAATATTCGCTATCGAATAAAAGCGATTATTCATTTAACCGGTGGTAATCCTAGATTAGTTCTAAGTCTTTATGAAATTTTAACCGAAGACAGAATATTAGAAGTAGAAAAATCACTTCTTAACATACTGGATGGATTAACACCTTACTTTCAGGATAGAATGAGCGACATTTCGGTCCAACAAAGAAAGATTCTGGATGCGATTGCCTTGTTAAAGGGGCCTTCTACAACGGTAGAAGTTTCCAAAGCTGCGCGGTTGCCTCTCGATGTCACAAATGCTCAACTCGCGAAATTGAGACGAGGAGGTTATGTTCGAGCGAAAAAAGAAAAAGGGAGGAAAATAGCCCTTTATGATGTTTCCGACCATTTATTTAGGCTCTGGCGTCAGATGAGCCTCGAAGCAGGTAGAAGACGATTAACTATAATTGTGAGATTTCTTGAGGTTTGGTTCTCACCTGAGGAATTAGCTGAACGTATTAAAAAAACAGTGGTTGCGATGGAAACCGCATTTTCAAAAGGTGAAATGGAGTTAGCTAAAGAAACAGTTGAAAAACTATATTATTACCAAGAAGCAACGACCCAGATACCTTTAAAAATATTTGCTCACGGGCGTAGATTTCTTGGGTTAATTGAAACCGGGAATATACAGCAAGCAGAAAGCGAAGTCGATAATTTTCTTAAAGTGGCAAAAGAAAAAGGAAATAATGATTTATTAGTTACTGCCTGTATGGAGAAAGCATTTATTTATGGTCGCAAAAAAGATTATAAGTCGCAAATATCAATACTCACTGAATGTTTAAACCTACGACCAGAAGATGTTATTATACTGAATTTAATGGGAAGAACATTTGCTGAGCTTAAGCAGTACGAAAAGGCGATTGAGTACTATGCTAAGGCGGTTGAGATAAAACCGGTTGATTATGAAGCATGGTATAATATGGGCAATGCTTATGTTGAGCTTAAGCAGTACGATAAGGTAATCGAGTGTTTGACAAAATCAATCGAACAATCTCCAATAGAGTTAGAGGGATTTTATAAGCTAAATCGAGCCCAAATTTTCTTAAAATTAAATAAATTTAAATTAGCATTAAAAGATGAAAAAGAAGCTCTCAATATTTCTCGGAAAATTGGAATTAAATCATTGAAAGACGATTCTGTTATCCTTATTTTTGGGACATCATTGGTACTTTCAAAAAGAAATGCTATTCAAGGTAAAGCCGAGAAGGCTATGGAGTACCTTGAGGAAGCGTTTACTTTGTACTCAGAAGTTGCGGTTGACAGAGGGCAGGACTTTATAGGAACATATCTCAATGACTTACTTGATGCTCATGCAATTATTGCTTTTGAAGTCGCATTAAAAGCTTTGATTGAGAAAGCAGATTCAGAACTTCATCAATTTCTGAAGCCTTATGAGGAAGCTATTAATTATTATCATACTAGAGATCCCGAAATAATTAATCGTCTCTTTCCGGAAATACGTAAAATCGTTGAAGAAATTGTGGCTAAGCTTGATAAAAATAAGTAGGAAAAAAGAACATCGCATTTTGACCCGCCAAATTTAACTATACAGAGCTACTTTGGTGATTTCTTGCAAAGAACCTGATGGATTACACGAGAACAAACAGAGGACGATATCTATATCACTTAGTATTAAGATGCTGTGT
>JAOUPE010000183.1 GCA_029880025.1 Caldifarciminota bacterium | reverse complement strand
ACTGGGCAAGGCATTAGCCGAGACCTTGCTAATTGTTAATGATAATAATCCCTGGGGGCATTTCTGGTTTGCCTCAAATTATGGTAAGATATGCCGGATTAAAGGAGTGTTAAAATCTTTGTCCGGACTTTCGAAAATTAAATCCGAATTTAATCGAGCGCTCGAACTCGACCCGAAAAATGGCGATATAATTTATGCCCGGGCAGTTGTTTACTTAGAAGCACCTGGTTTTGCCGGGGGCGATAAGAAAAAGGCTGAGTTACACCCTAACCTGGCAATAAATATCGAGCCCCAATTTACCCTGCCTTACCTGGAACTTGCTCAATATTATGCCCGAGTAAAAAGATTGGATGAAGCCAAGGAACTTCTTAATAAAATGCTGGCGATTGATGAACCAAAATATCCAGCCGATTTTTTCTTGAACGATAAGCCAAAAGCGGTTGAACTGTTAAGCCAGATTGAGCATTAACTGAATAAATAGATTTTGGTTGAGAGCGGTTTGTCAGGCGACCGGGTAAATTGAGACGCGTTTCTTTTCGCGATTTACCCGTTCAAATCTTACGAAACCATCGGCTAAGGCAAAGAGCGTATCGTCTTTGGCTCGACCAACATTGAAACCAGGGAAGATTTTTGTCCCCCTTTGCCGGACGATGATGCTGCCAGCTTTAACCAATTGTTGAGAATAGCATTTTACGCCGAGTCTTTGACCCATACTGTCTCGACCATTTCGGGTTGACGATGCGCCTTTCTTATGTGCCATAAGTTTACTCCTTTTTAACTTATTATAGAAAATTTCGAGACCGAGTCAAGAAATAATTGTTAGACTAAAATTACAATGACCGGTGATTTAAGTATTGACAGATGGTGAAATTGGATTAGAGTTTAATCTGACATGGCAAAAAAAATTGCCATTGCCAATCAGAAAGGCGGGGTAGGAAAGACTACTACCGCCATAAATCTGAGTGCTGCTTTGGCAATGCGTTTAACCAATCAGGAAAGAAAAGGACGTGTCCTGTTAGTCGACATTGACCCTCAAGCCCATGCCTCACTGGGCATGGGTATCGATAAAAATAATTTAACGACCACCATTTATGATGCACTGCTTGATGCGAATAAGACCAAACCAGCGATCTGCCTGGAGGTCTTTCCAAGCCTTGACCTTTTACCATCCAACATATCCCTGGTCGGTGGTGAAGTTGAATTTGTCGATTTACCACAACGGGAGATTCGGTTGAGTTTAGCGCTTAATACGATTGAAACCGATTATTCTTATATCATTATCGATTGCCCGCCGGCTTTAGGCATCTTGACCGTGAATGGTCTGGTGGCGGCAGATAGTGTTCTGATACCGGTGCAGTGTGAGTATTATTCTTTGGAAGGTCTTTCCCGACTCCTGGAAACGATTAATCTATTGCGCAATGGTTTTAATCCGAATCTCGAAATCGAAGGTGTTTTGTTGACAATGTTTTCAACTCGCTTGACCTTAGCCCGACAGGTAGTCGAGGAAGTGAGGAATTTCTTTAAAGGTCGGGTATTTAATTCGGTTATACCAAGAAGCGTCCGTTTAGCCGAAGCACCGAGTTTTGGTAAGACAATTTTCCAATACGACGTCAATTCGGCTGGTGCTCAAGCTTACTCAGCCTTGGCGAGCGAGATTCTCAGTGCAACCGATGAAAAAATATCCTTGTCCCAGCCGGTCTTTTCTGGTTCGGAAACTACCGAAGGGAGTGAATAATGCCACGCAAAGCATTAGGCAAGGGTCTTTACGCCCTGCTCTCGGATGAGACCAAGACCGCCTTAGAAACCGAGCCAAAAACTCTAAGATTTCTTAAATTAGATGAGATTCGTTCCAATCCATATCAACCCCGGACCGAGATTGAGGAAGACATTTCTGGTCTTGCCGCTTCAATCAAAGAAAAGGGTGTTTTGCAACCGGTCGTGGTTCGCCAGAGAAGTGATGGTTATGAACTGGTAGTAGGTGAACGGAGGCTGCGTGCCGCAATAAAGGTCGGGTTGTCCACAATACCGGCAATCGTCAAAGATATATCGGAATCCGAAATGCTCGAATTGGCTCTGGTTGAGAACATTCAGCGAACTGATTTGAATCCGATTGATGAAGCACTTGCTTATAAGCGATTGGTCGATGAGTTTAATCTTACCCATGATGAGATTGCGGAAAAAGTGGGTAAAGACCGTTCCACAATTTCTAATGCTTTGAGGCTTTTGACCCTGCCACCAAAGGTTCGAGGATATTTGGCGCAGCGTAAGATTAGCGCTGGACATGCCCGAGCCCTTTTGGCAATTACCGACCGAAGAGAGCAAGAACAGATTTGCGAACGGATTGTCGAAGAGGGTCTTTCGGTTCGAAACGTTGAGAAATTGTGCGCCCCCAAAAAACGCCGGACCGCTTCGATTTTAGAACGGGACGTTCATGTCGAAGCCTTAGAAGATATGCTGCAGCAGTATCTGGGCAGCCGGGTCGATATTGAAAAACGTAATAACCGCGGTAATATTAAAATCCATTTCTATTCGGACGAAGATTTAGACCGAATCGTTAAAATCATTACACAGCCAAGATGAGGCTTAAACTAAAATTTAATAATTTCTGTCTTACTAACCGTGAGCCGTAAAGAAGTAACCTTTGTTTTAGTACCTAATTACCAGAATAAGAGTTACACCAAGACAATCTCGCTTTTTCTTTTAAGAACTATTTTAGTTTTGGTGGTTGTTTTTATTGTCGGGCTGGGTGTGCTCAGCTTGCTTACCACGCGGTTCTATTATCGGTTGCTTAAACTCAATTACCTTAACCGGCGTTATGCCGAATTAGAAAAAGAGCATGCAAAAATCCAGAGCTTGAAGGATAAGTTGGCTCAATTAGAGCAGGAGAGTGAAAAAATCAAGAATATGCTGGGAGTGGATAAGACACCGCCACCAGTTGATTTTGTCAGCTTGAAGGGAAATTATCAGCCAGCCGCTCCAGAAAAACCAGCACGAACCGAAAAAGCCACTTCGGAAATATTAACAAGCCAGGCTAAAAAAACCAAGTTTCACTTTATACCAATTCAAATACCGCTATCAAATTATGTTGTCTCGAAAGGTTTCAGTATCACCCATCAGGGAATTGACCTGGTCGCATCATTAGGTTCTAAGGTTTTGGCAACCGCGGATGGTATTATCAAAAAAACCGGGGATGATAGTGTATATGGCAAATATGTTCTAATGCAACATGGTAAGGATTATACCAGTTTTTACGGTCATCTGAGTAGAGCTACAAAAAGCCGCGGCGATACGGTGGAGCGAGGCACGGTCATTGGCTATTTGGGAGCAACCGGTCGGGTCTCGGCTCCTCATCTTCATTTTGAAATAACCTATAAAGGCGAAAAGGTTGACCCAGCCAAGATTCTTAAGCTGAATCAGTAAATTTTCTCATAACCGCCAAAGTCCAAAAAGGACAAAATTGTCTTTTTTTTATCGGTTCTTTAATTGACATGCCGTAAAAATTCAAATATCATGTCGAATTATTAAGGCAAAAAGGAGGATTTATGTTGACGAAGAAACAATATTTAGTAACAGGAATCGTTTTGCTTCTAACCTTAACCGTTTTGGGTTGTGCGCCGGGTAATGACCGCTGGAATCAAGAAATTAATCCTGGACATAATGCCGGATTTTGGGCAGGAATCTGGCACGGAGTAATAATAATAATTACTTTTATTGTCAGTTTGTTTACAAAGGATGTTGGTTTATATGAAATCAACAATACCGGTTGGGCTTACAATCTGGGATTTGTGATTGGACTACTCCTGTCAATCGGCGGTGGTATCCGGTCTACAGTAAGAAAAAAGAAACAGCGAAAATATGAATGGAAAGAAATCGGGGATAAGGTCGAAGAGAAAGTGCGGGAAGGAGTAAAGGCTTGGTTAGATGAAACAGCACAGGCAGAAAAGAAAAAAGAATGGGAAGAAATCGCCAGCCGGATTGAAGAAAAAATCAAGAAAGCTTTGAAAGAATGGGCGGACAAACAGTAAAAACAGTATAAGATGGCAAGGATAAGATACGATGCGGTAAAATATGTAAAGGAAAACGGCAATGCCTTTGATAAATTGTATTTAGCCGATGCCCTGAA
>JAOUPE010000182.1 GCA_029880025.1 Caldifarciminota bacterium | reverse complement strand
GAATTTTACCAACGATTCAATTAAAGATGAACTAAGATTAGCAGTCGAAGAGGTTCTGGGAAAGGGGAAGTTCATTTTAGACGCTAAAGTCCAAATATTAGAAGAGAAAATTGCTCAATCCTGTGGGGTCAATTTTGGCATCGGGGTGGCTTCTGGCACCGATGCTTTATATCTTTCGCTGCGCGGGCTTGGTATTGGGCAGGGTGATGAGGTTATCACTACACCGTATACTTTTTTCGCAACTGCCGGGGCGATTAGTCTGACCGGTGCGGTTCCGGTGTTCGTTGACATTAACGCTGATACATTTAATATTGACCCAGAAAAAATAAGGGAATTTCTTGAGCAGCAATGTGATACCCTTTCCGATTCAAAATATCCAATCAACCTAACAACCAAAGCAAGCGTAAAAGCAATCGTGCCGGTTCACCTTTTTGGTCAATGTGCCGAAATGGAACCGATTGGCGAAATTGCCGCAAATTATAATCTGTTGGTAATTGAAGATGCGGCTCAGGGTTTTGGCTGCGCACAATTATTTAAAGGTAAATTCAGATTTGCCGGAAGTTTTGGCGCGGCTGGAACTTTCTCATTTTATCCAACGAAAAATCTTGGCGGCTTAGGTGACGGCGGCATGATTGTAACCTCAGATGAGAAATTTACCGCTAAATTAAGGATGTTGCGCAATCATGGTCAGCATGCCGAGAATTATCATTCGGAAATTGGCATCAACAGCCGGCTCGATGAAATTCAAGCTGCGGTTCTTTTAACGAAGATGAAGTATCTTAAGAAATGGAACGAAGAAAGACAGAAAATTTGGCAAATTTATTCAGAGGAGCTTGCCAGATTGGTGACGATTCCGAAAATAAAAGAAAACAATCAGTCGGTATTTCATCAATTCGTGATAAGGACACAACAACGTGATGCCTTAAGAGAAAACCTCGCTAAAAATGGAATCGAGACAAAAATCTACTATCCTTTACCGCATCACTTACAGGAATGCTACAAAGGACTTGGTTATAAAGAGGGAGATTTGCCCATTGCTGAACGCTGTGCCAAAGAAGCTTTGGCATTGCCCATCTATCCGGGATTAAGTTTAGATAAGGTTGAATTGGTATGTGATAGAACAAGAAAATTCTTTGAATCAAAGTCACACCACTCTTTACAATAGAATAAAATTTGTTATATTCAAAAACTTAGTATATAATAAACTAAGAAATGTCGAAAATAACCATTTTTCTTACTGTCTTTCTAACAATTCCAATTAGTATTCTAAGCCGGAAGACAACAATATTTCTGCCCGACTCTTTAGGTGGTTTGTAAAGTCCTCACTCAAAACTTTAGCTTGACAAACTGTTTTTTTTGGTTTAACTATTATAATGAAAAAAGGAGGTTTATGAACGGTACTTCCAAACTGGTTTTAAGTCTTTTTGCTGGCTTATTGCTCGTCACAACAACCTTTGCGGCAGAGCGGGTCGTAGTCTGTGAAGAATTATACCAGGAGACCTGAGGTAGTTGTGTAGCCGCCAGTGGTACACTGGCACAAATCACAATAAATTATCCAGGACGAGTTGCGCTAATTGAAATGCATCTTAGGTCCGGTTACCCTTTATATTGTCCAGAAGCGGTACAACGTATGTACTATTATCCTGGTCCTTATTATACCCCATGGTTATATTATGATGGACAATCAGGCGGTTCGGGATATTCTGGCTGGGAATCGCTGATTGTTGATAGGATGAGCTATCCCGCCTGTGTAAACATTAAAATGTCGGGCTTTTATAATCCCATCAGCCGAACTGGAACAGTAACTGCCAACTTTCGCAATGATTCAACTGAAGCAATCACCGGACGGGTATACTTCGTTCTGACTGAGGATAGTCTAACTTATTCCTCTCCGAATGGCGATTACTGGCATAATCATGTGGCAAGAGATTATCTTCCCGACCAACTTGATGAGACAGTAACCATTGACGCCGGCGATTCTGCAATAATCAGTCGCGATTTTAGTATTGCAAGCGATTGGAATATGAATCAGTGTGAAATTGTTACTTGGATACAAGAAGATGGTACTAGGAATGTCTATCAAGGTGGGTTAACCGAAGTTTCAAAACTCATCGGAATAAATGAGGAAGTTACCCAAAAGGTTTCTTCTTGCGAACTAAAAATAATCCCAAATCCATGTGTTGCAGGAACAAATTTCTTCTTCAATCTACCCAAGGGAACGGAATACTCAATTCAGCTTTTTGATATATCCGGACATAAGGTTCAAACCTTAAAAGGAATATCATCCGGAAACTTGGAAAGCAGTAAGTGGGATCGAAGAGATAATTGCGGCGTTTCAGTATGTTCTGGTGTTTATTTCTACCAATTTGAAAGTAAAATAGTTAATACTAGCGGAAAGGTTGTTGTAAGATAAGGCAACGTCAAAATTTCTAGCCGGAAATAGATAAATTCCCATAAACATTTTATATTTTGATAATTCCTTTAGTTCATCTATCATTAAGATATTGTTAACGAAATGGTTCAGCACGGAAAAAATATCGGTTCTTAGATAAAAACTGAACTAAGTTTAATAGGCGATTGTCAATTTGACATTCGCCTATTTTTATTATGAAAATTTATTTATAGATTTTAGATGTAAAAAATACAAAGTTTATTTGCGTTGGATTTTAAATTAATTTTAATTTTTTACCAACTTTCTTGAAGATACCCAAAGCCTCATCCAAATCTTGGTCGGTATGGGTCGCCATATAACTGGTTCTGATTAAAGACCTGCCCGGCGGCACTGCCGGGGGGATAATCGGATTAGCAAAAATACCAGCCTCATAAAGTTCGTGCCAAAAGTTAATGGTTTTTATGTCATCGCCAATCATCAGAGGGATAATCGGTGTCTCACTAAAACCAATCCCGAATCCGAGTTCCCTCAGTCCCTTTAACATCTTGTGTGTATTGTGCCAAAGTTTTTTTCTGCGTTCCGGCTCATTCTTAATAATATCTAAAGCCGCTAAAACAGTTGCGGCGGCAGGAGGCGGGATACTGGCAGAAAAGATTAGAGGTCGAGCTTGATGACGAATAAATGTGATAACCTTCTTTTCACCAACAAGAAATCCGCCAATAGTAGCAAATGATTTGGAAAAAGTGCCCATAATCAAATCTACCGAATCTTCTAAATTGAAATGCTCGGCAGTTCCAGCACCTCTTTCGCCCAAGACACCAATCGCATGAGCATCATCAACCATGATTTGAGCGCCATAATGTTTGGCTAATTTAACAATTCCCGGTAAATCGGCAATATCGCCTTCCATGCTGAATACGCCGTCAACCACAATCAATTTGCCGGAATCTTTTTTTAGACCGCTCAGGACTTTTTCTAAATCTTTCATATTATTGTGGAGATATCGTTTGACCGAACCAAAGGAAAGTCGGCAACCGTCAACAATCGAAGCATGGTCAAATTTATCCGTAATACATACATCACCTTTACGGGCTAAAGCCGAAACAGCCCCTAAATTGGTTTGAAAGCCGGTAGAAAATACTATACAGTCTTCCTTACCAAAGAAATCAGCGAGTTTTGCTTCGAGCTCTTCGTGTAAGTCGAGGGTGCCGTTTAAGAATCTGGAGCCGGTGCAGCCGGTTCCGTATTTTTTAATGGCGTTAATCGCTGCTTTTTTTAATTTCGGATGAGTGGTTAATCCTAAATAGTTGTTCGAACCGAGCATTATCAGTTCCTTACCCTTAATAATTACTCTTCGGTCCGGCTCCGAATCAATCGCGCGGAAATAAGGATAAAAGCCAGTCTTTTTGGCTCGTTCCACGATTGGATAATATTCGATGCATTTTTTAAATATACTCATTGCCTGCCATTTTATCCGTCAGATTCACTATGTCAAGGATAAGATTTTCTGCTATTATTGACTTAAATTCTCAAATCTGTTATAATAAATATATAAAAGAAGAACGAACCCTTTTAGTTATTAAACCGGACGGGGTAAAAAGAAAATTAATCGGAGAAATAATAAAAAGAATTGAACAGGACGGTTTTGAAATAATCAATTTGAAATTTACCCATTTGACACGCAAGCAGGCTTCTCAATTCTATGCCATCCATAAAGGCAAAGATTTTTTCCTCCCTTTAGTCGATTTCATTGCCGAGGGGCCA
>JAOUPE010000181.1 GCA_029880025.1 Caldifarciminota bacterium | reverse complement strand
TTAGGATATTTGTAGTCAAAAGATGAAGCATTGGATATTTTTTACTCTCGTTATAACGATTTTCAATGAATCGTTAGCCTATTCGCCAGTGATTGTTCCACAATGGAGTTACCAACCAAACTCTCTGCCAAGACAGGCAATTCTTTATGATATCGAAAATGACCGTTTAGCCGAAATCGCGATTGCCCAAGAACCAAATCAGCTTGTTGTGCTTGCCAATACGGGCGATTCGATACTCTGGACCTTTCAAACACCAACCAAAATCAATCAACTTGCGGTTATTCGTGGACAATTGCCAACCTCAATTCTAATCGTGGCTGCTTCGCCTTACCTCTTGGCAATCGATGGTCAGGGAAAATTAATTTGGAATTTAACCCTACCTGGTTTAATAAATCAGACCATAAAGAACTTAGCAATTGGGAATTTTACGCCCGACCCGGGAGATGAAATCGTCGTGGTTACCGAAAAATCAATTTTAGTTGTATTGCCGACCGGAAAGTTTGTCAGAAGTATCATTTTACCTTTTCAGCCGAAACAGGTCGAAATCGGTAATGTCGATACCGATCCTTATAAGGAGATTGTTATTAGTAATTATTTAAATTTGATAGTTTATCGAGCTGAGGGAGATGTCGAACTTAAATTAGATTTAGCTCAAACTGCCTATGAGATTAATCATGGAATTGAGGTATACGATTTCAATTTTGATCAGATTCAAGAAATTGTGGCAATTACAAAGAAAAAACAGGAAGTAACCGAAGACGAAATAGAATCCTGGGTCAGTTGTTTTTCTGTAAATGGTAAAGTTTTGTGGCAAAGTCATGAAAAAGCCGGTTCACCTCGAGCCATTACAGTAATTAGGGGTGAAATTTATACCTGTGGGCAGAATGACTTAGGCCAAGATTATCTTGTTAAGAGAGATCGGTCCGGTAAGATATTAAAAACCGTGTATTTAACTAATGAATCGTATACGCAACTTCTTTATAGTCCACAAGCCAGGCTCAATATAAATCAAATCGAATTTCAAGTGCTCCATTCTTTAGGTCATCTCTTGCTCGTTGGTCTAGGTTGGCAGGCTGATTATGAATCACCGATAATTACTTCGCTGCGTATATTTTCACCTTTTTTAGAAGAGATTAATCTTTCAAGTCCAGAATATTTTTCCAATTCAAGAATAATCACTTCTGATAGAAATCAACACTTGCTAAGTTTGAGGATTGGTTTAATTGATAGTGACACACTTTCTGATATATTATTAGTTAGAGAGCAAAAGCCTGGACGATACAAAATCGATTGCTTAATAAATCGGATTGGCACTTTATATCGAGCCGAAAGAGATTTGTGGGCAAATTATCGTACATCACTAGATATTGGTAATAAAGTTTATTCTGAGAGATTAAGACACCGCGCGATGAGTTTAGCTGAAGGTTTTGGGGCTAAAGAAGTTGCAGTTCGCACCGAACGTTTTATAATTGGCGAATGGCGACATCGAACAGGAGTGATTCTGATCCGTTCAATTTTAATCGCCATCTTGATTGTTGCTATGGTGGTTGGATTTGGAATAATTGTAATACGACCGATAATTAAGAGAAGAATTTGGCGTCAGGCCCAAGTTGAATATAAATCAGTCCCTACTCTGGTAGGAGTTGCAACTGATATTATTGCACTTGACCATAATTATGTTGTGAAAGGAAATCTGGGAGGGGCATATAATCGACTTAAAGAAATTATGAATAAATATGGTTTAAATTCTGACCGCGATTTGGCAATTTTTATGCAGCGAAAAGTAACCTATGATTCGACAGCAATAACTGAGTTTTCCAAAAAGGATTTTTTAATTTCATACTATCGGTTCGTTAAGCGTTTAACCAAAGAATCGAGAATCGTTAATTTTGTGGAGTTGATAAAAAAAATATGTTATAATGTAGTTGGTGAAAATTACCAAATTCAGGAGTTTTCGATGAATCGCAACGAATACTTTCCGGACCGAATTTCGGGAGGAATTAAACCGCCTACCAAAAACTTGTCAATTTCATTTGTTTATCTGATCAATCGGGATTTTCCCGATATTTATAATACCGCACGTTTGTATTGGGATTCACGCCTGTATAATTGGTTTGAACATCTTTGTACGGATCATCTACGCTATTCACAAAATTGTGCGCAATTTGTTTTTGATTACGAGAGCGCTACGGAATGGAACCGTAAACTAGTTCTGCATCTAATAAGTGATAGCAAAGAAAGCATAAAATTTAATCAGAAGGACTCACATCTTCTCTCTAGATTTGAGGAGCTTAGGGAAGATTATCAGGATTATATTATGAGGCCAGAGAATGAGAATTATCTTTATTTTCCTAACGAAAAGATATGGGTAAAGATTTTTGATTTAGTCTCGATCCTGCTAAGTATATTGGAACACGGACAAACTACCAAAGGATGAATTTTACCCAGGAATTTTTAAAAAATAAAGGAGGTTTTATATGAATGAAGCATTGCAACCTGTGATCCTGGTGATTGATGACCTTCATGATGCGTTTAATGCTTTGATTAATAATGTTAAGAAATATGCAGATGGTAAATTGTATACTGAATTTGAGTTTGTCTATCTCGATAGTTATCAAAATTTAGAAGAGTGGTATCGCAAGAATCCGGGACGTTTTGTATCACTGATTATTCAAGATGTTGATTTCACTCATACGAGATCTCCTCAAAAATTGCTTCGAGTAACTGATTTGTGGAAATCGCCGCCCAAGAGTTTTGATGAACGCGCACTTCAAGGATTTTTAATCTACGGACTTTTAAGAACCAAACCGATTGACCGGTTTGTGCCAGTTCTCTTTGTTTCATCACGAATCGGATTAGATACAACCAGAGATTTTGCCGAATATCTGGTTTATCCCGGTTATGGTTCTTGTTCTTTTGCCCCGGATTATGAGATGGCAGAAAGTTTCTATATTCGTATCGCTACTCTTATTGACTCTTTGGGTTTGCGTCCTATAAAAACGCAGCAAAAAGAGGAGTGGCATAAATATTATTCAATGATAATCGGCCGTTCGAGGCTTATGTGTTACTTGTTGTATGATATTGAAAGGATAGCACCGACTGAGGCTACCGTGATTATTATGGGCGGACCTGGTGTCGGCAAAGAATTGGCGGCAAACGCCATTCACAAGAAATCCTATCGCTATGACCCAGAATTAAAAGATAAAGGTAAACCTCTAACTGTAAATATTGCGGCGCTCGATAGAAATTTAATTGAAGATGAACTTTTTGGTCATGAAAAAGGTGCATTTACTGGGGCGACTGGAATGAGGGATGGTATTTTTGAGGCAGCGGCTGGTTCCACCGTTTTTTTGGATGAGATTGGCGATTTATCGAAAGAAGTCCAAATTAAACTTTTAAGGACGATGGAATACAAGACGATAAAGCGTTTAGGTTCATCCCATGAGATTGAAGTTGACTTCCGAGTATTGTGCGCAACCAACCGAACGATTGAAAATCTTCAAAAGTGTTTGCGCCCTGACTTTTACGCCAGATTGATTCAACATTGCCTTTTAGTACCAGGCATGCGTGAAAAATGGGTGGGTGAGTCCTATGAGGTGGTCGAAAACGATATTTGGGAATTTTGTGACTTTTTTGTTGAAAAAATGAATAACGACCCAAGAATTATGGGTAAAATCGGTTTATCAAATGGGGTCGTGAAGTTTCTTAGTAAATTGGCTTGGGAATATGTTGAAGGCGGTAACGAACTCTTTGCCGGAAATGTTAGAACTCTACGAAACCTCGTGGAAAGAGCATACGAACGATGTCAGTATGAAGGTCAAAAAGAGATTTCCTTGGGGCATATTATTTCAACTTTAGGTATGATGCGTCTGCTCGAAAGACCACCAGTGATTCCTCAGGCGAAAATACAAGAATTGAATATCGAATCAGTGGTTGGTAGCTTAAATCTTGTGGAAGTAGAAAAAAAGGCGATTTTAGAAGCATTAGCTAAAACCGGACATAACCAGACCCAAGCCGCTGAATTACTCAATATGCATCGTGATACTTTGAGGAAAAAAATCCAAGAATACGGAATTTAACTTAAACCAACAGAAATATTTGATAAAATAGTGTTCAGA
Organism: Caldifarciminota bacterium; assembly: GCA_029880025.1. Lineage (GTDB taxonomy): Bacteria > Hydrothermota > Tepidihabitantia > Tepidihabitantales > JAOUPE01 > JAOUPE01. The sequence continues at coordinate 39 of JAOUPE010000181.1, read as the reverse complement.
TAAGATACAAATCTTTGCCGAAATAAACGGCATCTTTTG
>JAOUPE010000180.1 GCA_029880025.1 Caldifarciminota bacterium | reverse complement strand
CAGTCTGCTCCTGAGTCTGCTCCCCAGTCTGTCTCCGAGTCTGCCTCCCAGTCTGTTCCCGAGTCTGCCTCCGAATCTGCTCCCGAGTCTGCTTCCGAGTCTGCTCCCGAGGCTACCTCTGAGGTTACCTAGGGGGCTACCCCCTGGATAGTACCCTCAACTAGCGACGAAAATACGATAAGCGATTGACGAAGGGCGAGTTAGAATAAAATTTAGCTTGATTTTTATGTGCCTATTAGGCACAATATAGTATGTTAAAGAATATATTTTTAGGAAAAGAAATTGGACAACTTTTAAGGAAATCTCGTGAAAAATCTAGGCTTTCTCAAACCGAAGTAGCAGAAAGAATCGGTTTATCTTCAAAAACTGGGCATGGATATCTATCACGTTTAGAAAGTGGCAAAGTAAAAAGTCCACCGCTATATATAATTCTTCTTTATCTTAGAGCCTGTGGTGAATCCTGGGCTGAATTTTTTAAGCATCTGGATGCGATTGATTTTAGAACCAGACACGAAAAAATGACTTCACTATTACCAATACCACCTGACCAAAGAAAAATCCAAAGAGATGCGATGAGATATGAAATTGGAATTGAATTCCCATCTAAAGAAAAACCAAAAAGGGATATTGATTTTGACCGTCTGAAATCAAGGATTGAAACCAAAATTACCCCTTTCCTAATAAAGAATGACATAGAAGGAAATCAGGCGTCTTTATATCAGAAGTTTACCCGAGAATATTTTGATTTCATGGCGACCCTGAATAAATCTGGAATGAAAGCAGTGATCGAGCGGTATCAGAGAGCCGGATTAAAGAATCATCTCTTAAATGGTTTGAAAAAGATTATCATTAAAGTGATTCAGGCTGAAATAAAACGGATTAAGGCGAGAAAGCCGTTGCCGACCGAGAAACAAGAGAAGATGGCAATTGGATTTACTAAGTATCGAATCAGAATCGAAAAGATTGAAGCTGAAGTGCATAAATTACTCTGCGCATTGAGTGTTCCGACCACTTGGTTTGGAATGTATAAAGCATTTAGCCGTGAATGTTATCGAGTATTGAAACGCTTTTATGGTAAAGAAATATTGAGCGATAAATTCCAAGCAATCATCAGACGCTGGGTTAAAGAGGGATTGAAAGAGGATATATTGTTAAAGGTAAAAGAAGTTACAATTAAAGTATTTACCAGCAAAAACGTTTAGAACCATAAAAAGTCATACGAACGTAAAGCAAAGCGAGGGAAAGTAAGGCTCTTTTCCTTCTGTGTTAATCTGTGTAAATCTCGTGGTTTCATTTCTGCTTAGTTAGCCTCCTTACAGTCGGATGACTCTACGAGTTGCATCTGTGGTTTCAAATTTTTGTTCTGCTGTCTCTAATATCTCTGTGGTTTTAATTTCGTGCTTTCGTGGTAAAAGGAATGGTTGACATAATCTTAGTAAGTTCTATAATTTAATCATGAGTAAAGCATGGCATGGTATTTTAGAAAAAATTGACGATTATCGTTTAAAAATTCCCAAAAACTATAAAGGCGAAATGCGGGTTGACGGTATCATTTATGCCGACAGTCGGCTTTTAGAAAAAATTAAAGATGATATGGCTCCTGAGCAGGTCGCAAATGTTGCTACCCTGCCCGGAATTCTCAAATACTCTTTAGCAATGCCGGATATCCATTGGGGTTATGGATTTCCGATTGGTGGTGTGGCTGGGTTTGATACTAAAACCGGTGTCATATCGCCGGGTGGTGTCGGTTATGATATTAACTGTGGTGTTCGAATTCTTCGAACCAATTTAGCCCGTAAGGATATCACCAACGATATCTTGGAAAAATTGGTTAGGTCAATCTTTCATAACGTCCCTTCTGGTGTCGGTTCTCAGGGTAAAATCCGAATCTCTGAATCTGAAGTAAAAGTAGTCCTGACCAAAGGCGCACGATGGGCATATGAGAAAGGCTATGGCACGGAAGAAGATTTGGAGTATACCGAAGAACATGGGCAGATGGCTGGTGCTGACCCGAGTAAAATTTCTCGAAGGGCTTTGGAACGAGGTACTCCACAACTTGGAACCTTAGGTGCGGGCAATCATTTCTTAGAAATTCAAGAGGTCGAAGAGATTTATGATTCAGAAGCAGCCAAAATCTTTGGTCTTGAACCCCATCAGATTACCGTGATGATTCATACCGGCTCGCGTGGGCTTGGTTATCAAGTTTGTGATGATAATGTTAAAGATTTAGGCAGAGCGGTCCAAAAATATAATATCTCTTTACCGGATAGACAGCTTGCCTGCGCACCAATCGAATCACCCGAAGGCAAAAGTTATTTTGCTGCAATGGTCTGTGCTGCCAATTATGCCTGGGCAAACCGGCAGTGTATCACCCACTGGGTAAGAGAAGCATTCGCTGATGTCTATAAAAAGACTCCGGATGAACTCGGCATGGAACTAATCTACGATGTGGCACACAATATCGCTAAGTTTGAAGAACATTCTATTAATGGAAATAAGATAAAGGTCTGTGTGCATCGCAAAGGCGCAACTCGAGCTTTTCCACCTAATCATCCAGTTTTACCGGAAAAGTATAAAAAGATTGGTCAGCCGGTGATAATCCCGGGTGATATGGGAACTAATTCTTATTTACTTTTAGGCACTCAACGGGCATTTGAAGAAACTTTTGGCTCAACCTGTCATGGTGCAGGTCGGGTCTGGTCACGGACTAAGGCATTAGACCAAACGAGAAATCGTGATGTTAAAGCCGAGCTTAAGTCAAAAGGGATTTTAGTAATGGCAGCAAGCCGGGAAGTTTTAAGAGAAGAAGTTCCTGATGCCTATAAAGATGTTGATGTGGTAGTTGATGTCTGTCACCGAGCCGGCATCAGTAAAAAAGTCGCTAAGATGCGACCCTTGGGTGTGGTAAAAGGCTAGCTTAATAATTCAAACATAAGATTCAACACCGAAAAACACTGAAGTAACCGAAGACACTGAAAGTATCAAAATATTTTATTCGGTGATTGTTCAGTAATTTCAGTGCTTTTCAGTGTTCAATCTTTTTTGTTTATCGGTTTTTTTCCTCTTCAACCCATTTCTTAATCTCGGATTTGGCTGGAATCTTGCCCAAGCATTTCACCTTGCCGTTAATGACTAAAGCCGGCGTCACAAAAATTTTATACTCGGCAATCTTTTTCAAATCGGTAATTTTCTGAACATCGGCTGCTATATTCATTTCAGTAAGGACATCGAAAGTTCTTTTTTCTACTTCGCTGCATCTCGGACAGCCAGCTCCTAAAATTCTTATCTCCATTTTACTCCTTTTCAGACTTAAAAAATCCTCTTGTCTTTTTACAGAGCCAGACTAAGAATAGCATTATTGGCACTTCGGTTAACACACCTACCACAGTGGCTAATGCCGCACCGGATTTAACGCCAAAAAGGGTAGTTGCCACCGCAATCGCTACTTCAAAGTGATTACTACCGGCAATAATTGCTGTTGGTGCAGCATCTTCATAACCGATTCCGATTATCTTGGCAACGAGATAAGATAAGAAGAAAACCAGAATAATATTAGCGAATATACCAAGTGTAATCATACCAATTGCACCGGGCAAATTTACTATCACATATCCCTGCAGCATAAAAACCAGAATCAGAGTTGCTAATAATGCAATAACGGCAACTATCTTTAATGGAGAAATGATTTTCTCGTTAAACCAGGCAAGCCCTTTTCTTTTTATGCTCACGGAACGAGTGAAATAGCCAGCGACCAAGGGTATACAGATATATATTAAAACCGAAAATGCGATTGTTGCCCAGGGAATCGGAATACCGGAAATCCCTAATAATAAGCCGGCAAGTGGTGCATACAAAAAAACCATGGAAAGAGAATTCACTGCGCACATCACAAGAGTATGAGCCATATTACCTTTAGCCAGATAACTCCACATCAAAACCATGGCGGTACAGGGCGCCACTCCAAGTAAAATCATACCAGCACGGTATTGAAGCGCAGTCTCCTTTGGTATTAGTCCTTTAAAGACCACACTTAAAAATAACCAGGCGAAAAATGCCATTGTAAAAGGTTTGATTCCCCAGTTGGCAATCAAAGTTGCCGCAATCGGCTTTGGTGCTTTACCAGCAAGAACTACGCGTCGGAAATCAATTTGTACCATA
>JAOUPE010000179.1 GCA_029880025.1 Caldifarciminota bacterium | reverse complement strand
GGGGGCAGAAGTGATAACAGAAAAAACCCTTGCTGCCCAGACTCGCTTTTATTATATAACCCAGACCGGAATTGGCAGCAGTTTTGGTTTTTCGACGATGATTGGTGTCTTGGTTGGAATTGTCATCATTACCCTGACAATGTATACCAATATACTGAACCGGGAAAAAGATTTTGCCGTCTTGCGAGCACTCGGTGCGCGAAAAAAGGATATATTGCTTATCGTGTTTTACCAGGCACTCTTTATCGGTTTGGTCGGTATTTTCATTGGCTTCCTCTTACTCGCCTTATTTCTTAACGGCACGCGCGATACTCGTATACCAAGTTATATGTTTATCTGGGTTCCGCCGGTCCATGCCGCAATTACGATTCTATTATGTCTGGTTGGTTCGCTTTTAGCAATGAGAAGAGCAACCAAGATCGAACCGGCATCAGCCTTTCGATAATGGAAAACCAAGGAAGAGTTTTTTACCTCGAAAGCACGGAATGGAGAAAATACAAAAGATTATGAAAACAGGGAATACAGGAGTTATAAATCCTCTGGTTTCCCGGCGGTCCCGGATAGCGCTACGGTTTATAATTTCTGATTTTGGTGGTTTCTCTTACGAACGTTCGGCAGTAATTTAAAAATGTCAAGAGTGGCAATAAAGTTAAATAACGTCGCAAAAGAATTTTTTGATGGCAAGTCCTGGCGGGCAGTTTTGAAAAATATCAACCTTGCCATATTCACTCAGGAATTCACCATAATTGCCGGTCCTTCGGGTAGCGGTAAGACGACCTTACTGACAATCATCGGTTTAATATTAAGTCCCTCGGCAGGCAATATCATAATCGATAGTAAGGATGTTGCGCGATTCCTGGAAGATGATTTGGCAACTTTACGAATGAAAAACTTCGGATTTGTGTTTCAACATGCTGATTTGATTCCAGCCTTGAATGTAATCGACAATATTTTACTGCCGTCCTCGATCCAGGGCGGTGTAGTTTCTAATCATATTAAAGATAAAGCCCGAAAGATACTCGAAGATTTTGGGCTGATAGCTTATATCAATGCTATGCCCCAGCAACTTTCGACCGGGCAAAGGCAAAGAGCCGCGATTGTCCGGGCAATGATTAATGACCCGATTTTACTCCTATGCGATGAACCGACCTCAGCCCTTGATATTGAAAGCAGCACGATTGTATTAGAAACTTTGAAAAGACTGTCACAAGATGAACGAAGGGGTGTGGTGATGGTCACGCATGACCCAAGGGTATTCCCGTATGCGGACCGGATGATTAAGATTGAAAATGGTGAAATCATATACGATTCAAAACTTAATAAGTCGGGAGGTGCTTAAAATGAAAAAAGTTCTTAAGTCAATCATTTTACCCGTAGTTATTGTATTGGGGATTATCTATATTGTCGTTAACGTCATCAAATCTTCGCCTAAAAAGATACCGGCTAAATCGCCAGTCCTGACTGAGTCCCCGGCTCGGGTTTATGGAATTGTGGAACCAGAAGGCGGTGAGGTTTATGTCAGCCCACCTTTAACCAGGCAAGTTGCCAAGATTTATGTAAACGAAAGAGCATCGGTTAAAAAAGGACAAAGGTTGTGCAGGCTGGAAAACAGTGTGGAAAAAGCTCAATATGAAGCAAGCCTGGCAAGGGTCGAATTGGCATTCAAGGCTCTGGAGCTGAGTCGGGATAAATTCGAACGGAACAAAAACCTTTTAGCCAATAAAGCGATTAGTGAATATGAATACAAACAATTGCGACTGAATCTCGAGTTGGATTCTTTAAATCTGGTGGCAGCACGGCGCGAAGCCGATTTGGCTAAAGCACGATTAGAACAACTGGATTTGAAATCACCAATCAATGGCATTGTCTATAAATTCGATGTTAAGCTGGGTGAATCATTTCCAGCCGGTGACAATTCACGGATTATTATCGGCAGACCCGGACTCTGGGCTCGATTATATGTCGAAGCATTTTGGACCGATAGGGTAAAAATCGGGGACGTATATCAAATCCGAAATTCGGAGACTAACCAGATAATCGGCAAGGCTAAGGTTATTTCGAAAGCGCCTTATCTGGGCGGTAAGGTTTTTAGAACCAATGATGTTTATGAACGGTTTGATGTGAAATACCAGGAAGTCATTTGTCAAGTTCAGGCGGAGAATAAGAATATTCCAATCGGTCTATCGGTTTTGGCTGAAATCAAAAACGACAACTAATCTTAACGATGCGCACAAAACTATCTCCGAGTTGGAAAAGGCGATAAAAGATTGTAGCCATGGTGCCGATGTGACGGTTCACATCGAGCCAGAAAACGAAGAAGATTAAGGATTCAAATCCTTTAGCTCAACGATTTTCTGTTTTGATTTTAGCCCGGACAAAATTGAAATCTGTGATTTTGGAATTTTGAAATAATCGGCTAACAATTTTATCACTGCTTGATTTGCTTTATTTTCAATTGGTGGTTCTTTGACATAAACCAAATAACCATTCGCGGTCTTTTCAATTTTCTCGGCTCGGGAGTTGGGTTTAACTTTAATAATGATTTTCATAAAGCATTAAAACCAGTACTAATTTTAATCAATAAAGTTTAAGATTAATTACTTGATTGTTCTTTTTTCTCTTTTCTTTCCTTTCCTTTTACTAAAAATAGATACACTGCCCAAAAGATTATCGAGAAAAGGAAAGAGGCTAAGATGATATATAAAACAGCCAGTAAGCCGAAACTGAACATACGTCCAGGTTCTGGACGCCACCCCATTTGAGCAGAACTTAATGAAAAGACGGTTAAAAGAAATAAGATTAAATTACGAATCATATTACAAATCTCCTTCCTCTTTTGGATTTTCCATGTTTCATTTTAAGTTACTGTTTTAATTTGTCAATATTAAGGCTGGATTCTATTAGAAAATTACATAACAAGCTAACCCGTAGTTACCGACATTTTTGTCCTATTGGTCGTCTTCTGTGTCGGGACCTACACAGAAGAGGAAGAAATTTAACCGCAGAGATAACAGAGAAAGCAGAGAGAAGAAATTAACCACAGATGCTACTCGAAGAGTCCACCGACTGAAAGAAGGTGAACACGGATAAGAGATTAACCACAGAGGACACAGAAGAAAAAGAAATTTGACCGCAGAGATAGCAGAGATATCAGAGATAAGACTCCAGATGGCTCCTTCTTAAAATTTCAGAAACCCTGTTATTTGATTTATTCACGCCGACAGTGTTTTCTATAAGCGAACAAATAACTTACTAATTTTACGTTACTTATAAATCTTAATGAAACATACAACTCGAGCTTGACAAATTTCTAATTTTAGTTATCTTAGTTCAAAAGGAACAGGAACGCCAATGCGTGCAAGAAAGGCTAAGTTAAATCCGAGGTATCATTATTCTTTGATTGTCCCACTTATTACGCTTATTTCTTTAATCGGATTTTACAAGAAAGTCAAAAATGAAAAAACTATATCGAGCCATTCAATAGAGGCGTTAAACAAACCGTCGGGGAGGTAATATGAAAATTAAGCAAATTTTATTTACCGTTTTGCATCTTGTGTTTGTAGCTGGTGTATTTGCTCAAAATTCCTATCGGAAATGTGGAACTATTGAAGAACTTATGGAACAAAGACGGCGCGCAAGAATGTTTCTTTCACCAGGCTATGGCCCGAGTTATATATACTCCAAACATTTTCTCGTTCATTTTGACACAACAGGTCCAAATATTACGAGCTTTGCTTATGCTGAGTCGGTATCAATGTATGCTGAATCATTATGGGGAAAAAGTGATGAAAAGTTACCTTGGGGTTCATTTAATCCAGAAGCTGCAGGACCTGACGACCGTTACGATATATTCATTAGAAATCTTTCATCTTATGATAAAATTTTCTCAGGAGAATCACTCGGTGCTCGTGAGTACCTGAGTTATATTGAATGTGATAATAATACTTTTAAAACACAAACTGTTATTCGCTTTCCGCTTCCTACTGTAAATAAAGTATCAATTTTAATCTATGATCAATCTGAAGGGAAATCTGGGGACACTGAGTTTGTCTAAAAACTACACTCTTTCTGCTCATCGGGGCGTGAATCCTGAGCTAATCTGCATCGTCTAATATATTAGATTCATGTTAGTCCCCAAAACAATTTTTTTATCAGCGGAA
>JAOUPE010000178.1 GCA_029880025.1 Caldifarciminota bacterium | reverse complement strand
GTCTGCTGTAATGTCAACAACCAATGGCGATGTGATACTCTACCTACCCTCTGATGTTTCAGCTCGCTTTGATGGTTGGACTACCAACGGTGAGGTTACGGTTACTGGATTTACTTCGGTTCAATACGAGATAAATGAAAATAAACATAAAAAGGGACAGATCGGTACAGGACCTGACTATGCCACGGTTACCCTAAGCACCACCAACGGAAACGTTACTATTCGCGCTCGCTGATTAGCTAATAACCTAAAAGATGAATAGAGAAAACAGGTTTTTAGAAGAATTTCTTTTTTAATTTAAAAGGAGGCAAAAATGATAACAAAACCAATCCATCTAAGTAAGGTTAGTGCAATTATGGGAATAATCCTATTGCTTGGACTGCCTATTTATGCTCAGGAAACAATACTCTCAGAAGTGGTCGAGGTTGGTGGTTTTGGTGGACCCTATGTGAAGCTGACCCAGATTGATGATGAATTCGGTGTTCTGGTTGGCGGTAGGGGTGGTATAACCTTTAATCGTGTCTTCACCATCGGCGGTTATGGTGCGGGCAGAGCCAACGGCAATGACTTTTCCTTCAGTCACTATGGAGGGTTCTTAGAATACGCATTCAATCCGATGAATGCTGTCCATTTCTCGATTGGAGTTCTGATAGGTGGCGGCGATGCCACAAGACGTGGTAATTCTGGAAAATTTTTCACCTTGGAGCCAGAGGCTTGGGTGCTGCTCAATATTACACAGAGCGTTCAGCTCGGTCTTGGCGGTGGGTATCGATGGGTGCCCACGGTCAACATTACTGGTGTCGAGAAGTTGAGTGGCTTGAGTGGAAATATAATTGTTAAGTTTGGAAAATATTAGTCAAACACCGGGAAAGGAAATATCTTCCCCTTGATATTCAGGATTCTATATCCTGAAAGTGATTTTTGAGGAGAGTAGTATAAAGATAAAGTAAAAAGTTTGAATCGCTTCTAAATAAAACCTAAATAACTTTTCTTATTTTAAATTTCCGGCTTACATAAAAGTTGACTTTGGGGGATTTAGGGTTTACAATGCAAATTTAAGAAAGGGAGTTTTATGAATACAATGAATTCCGAAGAGATTGCATTGAAGTTTGTTGATAGAATTAATACTCAGATGCGGATGGTTTAGCTAAGCTTATGACCGAGAATTTTAAATTTATTGACTATGGCGGCAATGTTTATCAGGGACGGGAAAGAATGCGCAATGGCTTTGCCGAATATTTCTCAGCCTATCCGAAATATAAGATACAGGTTGAGAAAATCTGCTTATCCGGGAATGATATTGCTTTTATCGCCAAGACAACCGGTTCTCATGTTCCTTCTGAATTAGAAGAAAAAGAGACCTTAATATTTATTGCTCAAATTGAGAATGGGCTGGTTGCCGAATGGCGGATATATACTGACTTAGAAAAGTCGAAGAGATAAGGAATGAGGTTATTTCATATTAGCGAAACACCGGATATTAAGGAATTCACACCAAGACCATCTCCAAGAAAAGAAGTTAAGAATTTGGTGTGGGCAATAACTGAGGATAAATTGCCCCATTACTTGTTGCCCAGAGATTGTCCAAGAGTTACTTTCTTTCCAAAAGAGGACTCAAAACCAACCGACATTGATAGATTGATAGGTTATACCGATGCAAAGGCAGTTATCGCAATCGAGAAAAAATGGATTCCAATAATCCAGAACACGGTTATTTATAAGTATGAATTTAATCCAAAAGATTTTATATCGGAAGATGAAAGTGCTGGATATTATGTGACAGATAAACCACAAAAGCCGATTTCGGTGACAACCATTGATAATATAATCAACGCGTTGTTAAAATATGATATTGAATTGAGAATAATGCCATCCTTATGGAAGATTCGAGAAGAAGTTATTAAGTCGACTTTAGATTTCTCAATCATCCGAATGCAGAACGCAACACCACCTGATGATGGAATAGAAAATTACTTTCCTTTACCTAAAGATAGTATTTGATATTATGAAATTACAAAAAGAAAGAAGTAAATCTTATGGGACTTGAATTACCCGAAGTATTAACAATTGCCCAGCAGATGAATAAGGAACTTAAGGGCAAAAAGATTAAGAACGCTCTTCTCAAAAATTATGACTCTTTGCTTAAAATGGGATTCATCAAATCGAAACCAAGGGAATTGGAAGTTCGGCTGGTTAAGAAATCAATAAATTCAATATGCGGAGAAGGAAAATGGCTATTCATGCAACTGAAACCGGAAATGCAATTAGTGTTAGGCGAAATTTTAGGTAAAATACTATTTCATAAAACCAAAGATTCGATTCCGCCCAAATATAATTTGCTGCTCGAATTTGAGGATAATACTCTTCTTACAGTAATCATTTATTTTTATGGCTTTATTATGGCGGTTACTCATGAGGAGTTGAAGCAACTTAAGTATCCGGGAAAATTAGGCATATCACCGCTGGCTAAGAAGTTTACTTTACCAAAGTTTAATGATATTCTTGAGGAATCCAGTAAAGAAATTATTAAAGCGGTTCTGCTTGACCAGAAAAAGATTGCCGGAATCGGAAATAGCTATCTTCAGGATATTCTATTCCGAGCAAAGATTCATCCCAAAAGAAAGGTTGGAGATATTAGTATAGAGGAGAGGAAGATACTTTTTAATGCGATAACGAAGACGTTAAAGGAAGCACTTCGTCTTGGTGGACGTAATAACGAATTCGATTTATACAATAAGCCAGGTGGCTATAAACCGATACTTGATAAAAATATTAAAGGTAAACCATGTCCGGAATGTGGTAAAAAGATAGAGAAATTAAATATTTTGGGTTCTACCTGTTATGTCTGTGCAAACTGCCAGAAGTAAAATTATTTCGAAAACAAGATTGGGATGAACAATATATCATTAGAAATAAATCATGACTTTCTGAGAGCACGATTCAATCGGTATACAAGAAAAGCGTTTAGTTTGCTCCCCAAATTGGAAAAACCCCGAATTCTTGATGTGGGTTGCGGTACTGGAGAAACAATCCTTGAACTTGCCCGATTAAGTGATGGTCAGATTATAGGGATTGATATAGACCAGAAGGCACTCGATAAGCTCAGCGAAAAAATTAAGAGAACGAGTCTCACAGAACAAGTAAAGATAGTTAAATGCTCAATAATAAATATGACATTTCCTGATGAGAGTTTTGATATCATTTGGGCAGAAGGAACAATATTCATCATTGGTTTTCAAAAAGGGCTGAAAGAGTGGGGTCAATTTCTTAAACCCTTAGGGTTTTTAGTAGTCCATGATGAGATGAGTGATATACCAAAGCGATTGGCATTGATACCGGTTTGTGGCTATAAACTCGTTGATTATTTTATAATATCAAAAGATGTTTGGTGGAATGAATATTATTATCCCTTAGAGAAAAAAATTCAGGAGCTTCGTGCAAAATATAGTGACAACATTGAAGTTCAAACTATTTTAGATAAAGAACAGTCATATGTAGATGAATTTAATAGAAATCCTCGATATCATGGTTCGGTATTCTATATTATGCAAAAGAATGATACAAAAAACAGCAAATTTTTTGAATAGAAAAAAATTTGATTTCTATGAATTGGAGAAATAAGAGTAGTCAAAATTACTTATCAAAGGAGTTAAAATGAAACAAAATAAAAAATGGTCCGGGAGGATTGGACGGTTCGCTCGGATGATTGAAAAAGAGACCAATCCGAAGAGGGTTGAAAAAATTATGAAGGGAACGGATAAATATGAAAAAAGTAGTTATGCGGAAAAAGCAGCATGGTGGAATGATGCGGTCACGAGATTAGAGAAAGAGGTCGGTAAAAAGGGTGCAATCAAAATTATGCAGAGTTGCGGTCGAATGTGCTGTGGTCTAACCAGCCGGAAACGAGCAAAACAAATAATGAGTCAATCAAAATCAATCAAAGAACTAATCAATAAGCTAAATAAAATTGGATTGGGCGGCGGTAGACTGAAATTGAAAGATGAGAAAACCATAACCGGCGGCTATGACCACTGCTATTGTGGACAGGTCAAACAAACCAAAGAACCATTCTCATCTTTGACTTATTGCCATTGTTCAACCGGCTGGTATAAGCAATTATTTGAAACTGCTTTCGAAAGACCGGTTGAAGTAGAAATTTTACAATCGATAATCTGTGGCGCAAAAACCTGTGAATTTGT
>JAOUPE010000177.1 GCA_029880025.1 Caldifarciminota bacterium | reverse complement strand
AATTTCCTTTACGGTTGGCATCGCTGCCGGATTAGGCATTACGGCAAGCCTTCAGGGATTTATCGTCCCTCAAATCCAAGCCACCCTCTTACCCTTGACCTCAATCAATAATGTCCTGATTGTTATCGGAGTCATCACGACTCTTTTCTACTTTTACTTTTCCCGCGAACATAAGGGAATATTAGGCGCCAGCTCACGTTTGGGTATTATCTTCATCATGGTTGCGTTTGGAGCCTCATTCGGTTATACCGTGATGGCACGTATCTCGCTTCTGATCGGTCGAGTCTATTTTCTGCTGCACGACTGGCTGCATATCCTGAAATAGTCATATTTTCTTGACTATCGATTAATTTCCTTTTACAATAAATTATGGCAAAATCTAAAACCCAGGACCTGACTGGAATATTACGCAAGTTTCCTTGTTTTCCTTGTGTCTTGGTTACGACCGAAAACAATATTATCACGATTGGCATGGTGCATATCTTTTCTTTCTCGCCACCCCTGGTTGGGATTGGGGTAGCGCCCCGACGTTACTCTTTTAATCTCCTCAAACAAAGCAAAGAATATGTGATAAACATCCCGAATAAAGAATTATTAGCCCAGGTTGCCTTCTGCGGCGAAAAATCAGGTCGGGATTATGACAAGTTCAAAGAAACCGGTCTAACCAAACAACCGTCTATAATATTAAAGACACCCTCGATTCAAGCGTGCCCGATCAATATCGAGTGTCGGGTAATCAAGGAAATCGAGACCGGTGACCACGTCTGGTTTATTGGCGAAGTAGTTGCCGCCCAAATCGAAAGTGATTATAAACCAGAAGAATCAATACTATATTGGGGCGGTTTTTATCGAGTACCCGGAATCGTAATCGGAAAGCGAGGTTAAACTTTTTGCCCAAAATTTCGTCTAAATACTATATGACTAAACCAATGCGCATTTTAAACTATATTTTGCTTGTCTTCTTATTGTTCGGTCTTTCGTTTAGCCAATATTATTTTGGTAAGAACAAAGTCCAGTATCGGGATTTTGATTTCAAGACCATAGAAACCGAACATTTTCGAATTTATTTTTACAGCGGGGGCGAGCATCTGGTCGAGTTTTTTTCCAAAATTGGTGAGGAGTATTATGAGAAAATCAGCGATGAACTTTCGGTAACGATTGAAGGAAAAATTCCGGTCATCATTTATAATTCAACCAATGAATTCGGTCAAACCAATATCATTTTAGATATCATCGAGGAATCGGTCGGCGGCTTTTCTGAACTTTTCAAGAATCGGGTAGTCTTACCCTTTACCGGTTCCTATTCTGAATTCCGTCATGTTCTGGTTCACGAATTAACCCATATTTTTGAATTTGAAATGTTCTTCAAACCCAGGCTGGCATCGGTCCTATCCCTTATCCCGGATTTCCAGATTCCACTCTGGGTTGCCGAAGGCTTAGCCGAATTTATTTCGACCACTCGTGAGTTGAGTTCAGATGTCTTTATGCGTGACCTGGTAATCAATGAACGTGTCGTGCCGATTGACCAGCTGACCGATGATTACGGTTATCTGGTATACCGGGAAGGCGAGTCAATCTTCCGTTTCATTGAAGAGCGCTATGGTCGAAAAAAAGTGATTGAGTTTTTACACAGCCTGAAATTAAAGCGAAATGTGATGAGTGCCTTTGAAGCCAGTTTCGGCACGACCGACCAGCAGTTCAGCCAAAAATGGGAAGAGTATTTGAAAATAAAATATTGGCCCCAAATTGTGAATCAGAAGAACTTCAGTGAAATTGCTAAACTTCTAACCAATCACCGCGAAGACGGCTCGACTTATAATACTTCGGTGGCGATATCGCCGACCGGCACCAAAATCGCCTTTATCTCAGACCGCAGTGAATATACCGATGTCTATGTTGCCTCGGCAATTGATGGCAGAATACTGCGGCGCCTGGTTAAGGGTGAACGGTCAGCCGGCTTTGAATCGGTTCACCTGTTCCGAGGTGGAATTGCCTGGTCCAGTGATGAAAAGTTCATCGTCTTTGTCGCCAAGAGCGGCGGCAAAGATGGAATTGTCATCTGTGAATACCCTTCCGGTAAAATTAAGAAACGCCTGGTCTTTGATTTGGATGGAGTCTATTCGCCTTCACTTTCCCGCGATAACAAAAGGATTACATTCGTTGGGGTAAAAAATGGTTTTTCTGACATTTATGTGGCTGAAATAAAATCCGGTAAATTAGAGAAAATCACTTATGATATTTATGAAGACCGTGACCCGTCATTTTCACCCGGTGGTGATACGATTGTCTTTGTGTCCGACCGACCGACCGATACCACCTGGGAACCTGGTTCGTTTGCAATTTTCCTGCGCACCCCCATAAAAGAATATGAACCATTGACCGGACGACTTGAATATTATGCCTATCCGATTTTTACACCCGATGGTAAAAATCTGATTTTCACGGCGGGTGATTCCTCTTATAACATCTATATCTATTCTTTAGCCGAACAGAAAATCACAAACCGTACCCAATTCTTAGGCGGGGTATATTATCCCAGCCTTTCAGCCGATGGCGAAAAATTGGCGTTCTCTTACTATTCCAATCTCGGCTGGGACATAGCAATTATTCGAGAACCACAAAACAAGATACCTTCGAGTGAATTACCCGAAACTTTAGCAACCGAAACCAAATCGGCTTACCAGAGTGAAGGGATTGATTATGCTAAGGTGAAACCTTATCAATTCAACCTCTCTTTAGACTATGCGGTTGGTGCTGCATCTTATTCAACCTACGGCGGGGTCGCCGGAACCGCTGCCCTGGCTTTCAGTGATGCTTTAGGTAATCATCGTTTCTATATTTATACTGACCTGTATCGCAGTCTGAGCAATTCCGAATTTTTTGTCTCTTATTGGCTCTTGCCCAAGCGTATCGATTGGGGATTTGCCCTCTTTCAATATTTCGATTATCCAGAAATACACTCCCGGCTTGTTCACCTCCAGCGCAAACGCGGGCTACAAGTTCTTGCTGCTTATCCGTTCAACAAATTCTTTCGATTGGAGACCGGGGTCATGCCAATGCTTTGGCAAAATGAAATATGGCGATATGCGGAAACCCCGATTGACCGATACTGGTATCTGGATGAAACCTATAGTGAAAAAGTATTTCTGCTCGATGGTGCTTTGGTATTTGACAATACCTATTGGTTATGGACCGGTCCAATTCGAGGAACTCGAGCTCGAGTCGAAGTTTACGGAACATTTCTTTCTGACCGCAAATTTCAGACCGGTTATTTCGATTACCGCAACTACTACAAAATCGCCCGAAGATATACCCTCGCCGTAAGACTGGTCGGAATCGGCAGTTTTGGTCGAGATGCTGAAAGGTTCTACTTAGGCGGCGAATATGTCCGAGGCTATAAGTATGCCGAATTTTATGAAGAGAAAGGCACGAAACTCGGGCTATTCAATTTAGAACTTCGCCACCCGTTGATTGACCGACTCAAAATCGCTTTTCCCATACCGATTGAATTAAGCGATATTCGTGGTGTCACTTTTTTTGATGCCGGGATGACATTTCTTGATACAATAAGAATCTGGGACAGTGACAAACGTCAACTAAAAGATTTAAAACTTGGGATTGGGGCTGGTATTAGATTTTACCTCTCATATTTTCAGCTCAAATTCGATTGGGGATGGCCGCTCTCCGTGTTGTCACGAGAAGACCCCAAGCGGCGTTTGACCTTTTATTTCGGTATTGGTTCTGATTTCTAATTCAGCGAAAAATCGACAAAACCGGGCAGCCCTTTTCTTATTATTTTTTTTGCTCTTTTTAGGCTGCACATCAAAAGTCATTAAACCCATCATTCCTGCCGAACTTCCGCCCAATGAAATCCCAAAATTTGCTTTTACCCAGCTCGAAAAACAACTATCATTCCGTTTTCGGTTATATTTCAAGACCGATACGCCGGCTTTATTAGAAGCCGAATTCGAAGGCAGCGTAATTCTACCGAATCAGGAAGAAAGAACCGGAATCTGGAATCGGCTGGACGAAAAGACTTCAATTCATATTAAAGGGATTGGTGATTTCCAATATGAAAAAACCGATGGCAAATGGGAGATTCACCCGCGGGGCGAAGAATCAAATATTCTGATTCAAATCGAGCGGATATTACTTCACAGCCAATTCGAACTCAAAGCCAAAGACTCAAAACAGATGGTTTTTACTTTCAAGCCTAATCTAATC
>JAOUPE010000176.1 GCA_029880025.1 Caldifarciminota bacterium | reverse complement strand
AGATGCCGTCAGATTAAATTTCTCCAGTTCTTTATAATAGGGTTCGATTTCTGCCCAAGACCAATTCATCATTTTGAATGCGTCATCAGGCAAAGTTCTTAAAGATTTATTATCCATTTTGTCTCCTTCTGATAAATATTATTAGCTATTATGTCCCCTGGCGTTTTATTGTCAATACCATCAGATTTATTTGGTTTGACTGGGCGCTCCGAGCGGTTCTGGTGGGTATAATGTTTTTTGCGCGGGAAGAACCAACAGGAAAATAAAAATTGCCAAGATAACGATTATGGCGGCGAAAATAATAATTATGCGACCAGTTTTGCTGAATCGGCGTTGCCTGATTTGTTTTAGCACCATAAAATCATAAAATTGTAATAGCGGTTAGTCAAGATTAGACACCGCACTAATATTTGACTTCATACTATTGACAATCAGCAAAATTCCAATATCTTTGAAAGAAACCAATGAAGTTTATCCTAAGAAATATTCATGAATTCACTGATGATTGTTGCTTAACAAGTTTAATTATAAACCTTTAGATGGAGGAAGTGATGAAAGTATTAGAGTCAGGCGTTGCTGAGCTATTTGCCAAGCCCGACCCTTATGAGTTCCGGGAATGGGTACATAAAAACAAAAGCCAGGCGATGACCGACAAGTTAATGACTGAACAAGAGGCGGTTGCAAAATTTGTTGCTGATGGCGACAGCTTAGGCACCGAGCTCTATGGCACGGTTCGCGCACCAATATCTTTGACCCGAGAGATTATCCGTCAGGGTAAGAAGCATCTGCGAGTAGCCGGTCAAGGGATTACTGAAATCGATTTCTTATTAGCGGCAGATTTAGTCGATACTTTAGACATCACCTATGTTGCCTGGGAAGTTTATGGAATTTCTAGTATTTTAAGAAGAGCGGTTGAAAGCGGTAGGGTAAAGACTGCAGATTGGTCAAACGGTGCGATGGCATGGCGTTTTAAAGCGGCAGCGATGGGGGTTCCTTTCATACCGGTCTCATCAATGCTCGGTACCGATACTTTTAAATATAGCGCGGCAAAAATGGTCGAATGCCCGTTCACCGGGCAAAAGGTTTGTTTGTTACCAGCCCTATTCCTTGATATCGGCTTAATCCATGTCCATCGGGCAGATAAATACGGCAATTGTCAGATTGACGGCATCTCCGGCTTTGCTCATGAACTGTCTCGTGCCAGTAAAAAACTGATTGTGAGTGCCGAGAAGATAATTGATACCGATGAGATTAAAAAATATCCTGAGCATACGATAATTCCTTACTATCTGGTAGATGCGGTTGTCCACGCCCCATTTGGTTCACACCCCGGTGAAATGTGTTATCTTTACTGGCGAGATGAAGAACATCTAAAAACTTTTCTTGAGGAATCGAAAGACCCCATAAAAACCAAGGCGTATCTGGATAAATATGTTTATGGCGTGAAAAACCAAGACGAATATATCAAACTAATCGGAATGGACCGGCTGAAGAAACTTCAGTCCATGATTGGAGGTAGATGATGGCTGAATATAACGAAACTGAATTTCTTATTTGTATTGCATCGAGATTAATGGCAGATAAAACAACTGCTTTTATCGGTACCGGTATCCCGATGCTGGCAGCCTCGTTAGCCAAGAAAATGCACGCACCCAACCTGGTGCCGGCATTTGAATTTGGTGGAGTTGGAGCCAGCTTACAAAAATTACCTTTAGGAGTTGGTGATTCTCGTACCTTTCATAAAGCAGTGTTGGCAGCCGGTATCTGTGATATGATGGAAACTTCTGCTCGTGGTTTTATCGAATACGGTTTTTTAGGTGGAGCCCAGATTGATATGTTCGGTAATCTAAACACCACTGTTATCGGTGCAAAATATTGGCCACCAAAAGTCCGTTTACCTGGTTCTGGTGGCGCCAATGAAGTTGCTTCTTTTTGCTGGAAAACGATTGCCATCATGCGTCAACATGACAAAAGGCGCTTTGTCAAAAAACTCGATTTCTTAACTACTCCGGGTTATCTTACCGGTCCTGGTTCTCGTGAAGCGGCTGGATTACCGCCCAATACTGGACCGTATCGGGTAGTGAGTAATCTTGGTCTGATGGGTTTTGATGAAAAAACAAAACAGATGACGCTACTGGCTACTCATCCCGGTATTAAAGTAGAACAAGTCTTAGAAAATACCGAATTTGAAATGCTGGTTGCAGATAATGTAACCGAGAATAAACCACCGACCACTGAAGAATTGCGAATATTGCGTGAACAAGTTGACCCGGACAAACTATATATTTAACCAAAGAATGATTACGGCGATTAAAACCGATTACAACGATGTATCAATGAATCGCCGTAATCGTAAAAAATCACTGTAATCATCTATGATTTTAGCTAAAAAATACGAAAAATTTCGCCAGGAAGTTAAAGAATTTGCCCAAAAAGAATTAAAAGAAAAAGCCAAAGAGATTGACCGAACCGGTGAATTCCCGCTCGACATAATCGAAAAGCTGGCAAAAAAGGGTTATCTGAGTATCCCTTATCCTAAAGAATACGGCGGTGCCGGACTCGATTATCTCAGCTATGCACTTGCGGCTGAGGAGATTTCCCGGGTCTGCGCTTCGACTGGTTTAACCCTCTGCGCTCACACCTCGCTCGGTACTTATCCGATATTTCGTTTTGGCAATGAAGAACAGAAAAAGAAATACTTGCCAAAACTCTTGACTGGCAAGATGCTTGGTGCTTTTGGTTTGACCGAGCCCAATGCCGGTTCTGATGCCGGAGCACTGGAAACCACCGCGAAAAAGACCGAAAAAGGCTATATCTTAAATGGCACCAAACGGTTCATCACTTCGGCTGAATATGCCGGGACCACAATCATTGCGGCAACTTTAGATAAGAATTTAGGCACAAAAGGAATAACCACCTTCATTGTTGAGAAGGATTTTGCCGGTTTCTCGATTGGTCAGCATGAACATAAACTTGGGCTTTTAGGTTCCAATACGGTGGAACTCGTAATGGAAGACTGTTTTGTGCCAAAGGAGAATCTCTTGGGTGAAGAGTATCAGGGGTTCAGTATCATGATGGAGACCTTGGATGGCGGTAGAATCAGTATCGGTGCTCATGCCTTAGGGATTGCCCAGGGTGCGCTCGATGTTGCCAAACAATTCCTAAAAGCTAAGCCAAACAAATCCCAGCAGGTTTCGAAAATTATTGCCGATGTCGCTACTCATATCTATGCGGCACGACTCATGGTCTATGATGCGGCAATCACAAAAGATTTGGGTATTCGGGCTGATAAAGAATGTGCCATGGCAAAACTTTATGCCTCAGAATTGGGCACCTGGGCTTGTGGTGAAGTGATTAGACTCTTGGGAATGGTTGGTTTAACTAATGAATATCCGGCAGAAAGATTCTATCGTGATGCCAAACTTTCTGAAATTGGTGAAGGAACTTCCGAAATTATGAGATTAATCATTGGACGCGAAGTTTTGAAAAGCGAATGACGCGAATGAAAACAAATGAGACGAATTATATTCGTAAAATTCGCTACCATTCGTATAATTCGTGATTTAAAAAGGAGAAGGCATGAATTTTGATTTAACTGAAAATCAGAGAATGATTCAGGATATGGTGCGGCAGTTTGCCAAAGCCGAGTTAGAACCAAAAGCGGCTGAGATTGATAAGACTGGTGAATTTCCGACTGAGAATATCAAGAAACTGGCTGAATTAGGGCTGATGGGAATGGTTGTTCCGGAAAAATATGGCGGGGCTGGATTTGACTTTGTTAGCTTAGCGGTTGCGGTCGAAGAAATTTCGCGTGCCTGTGCCTCAACCGGCGTTATCGTTGCCGTGAATAATTCATTAGCTGCCTGGACCGCATATAATTTTGGCACCGAAGAACAGCGAGAAAAATTTGTCCGACCTTTAGCAACCGGGCAGAAATTGGGTGCCTTTGCCCTGACCGAACCCAACGTTGGTTCTGACCCGGCTGCACTTGAAACCACGGCAAAACTCGAAGGCGACTATTATATTCTAAATGGCTCAAAACGATTTATCACCAACGGCGGAGTTGGCGATATATTCCTGGTTTTCGGCACCACCGATAAAGCCAAAGGTCATAAAGCTATTATCGGTTTTATTGTCGAAAAAGGTGCACCTGGTTTTTCGGTTGGCAAGCACGAAGATTTAATGGGACTGCGCGCCACTGCCAATTGTGAGCTAATCTTTGAAGACTGCAAAGTTCCAAAGGCGAATGTATTAGGTAAAGAAGGCGAAGGGTTTAAAGTCGCTTTGAGTGCAC
>JAOUPE010000175.1 GCA_029880025.1 Caldifarciminota bacterium | reverse complement strand
CACGATTCCTTTAGCCGTAATCGGTGTCTTGTGGATGTTATTCATAACCGGAACCACCCTTTCGGTAATTTCCGGTATCGGTGTCCTTGTGCTGGTCGGGATTGTCGTTAACAATGGAATTGTCTATGTTGATTATGTCAATCAATTACGGCGCAAAGAAGGGATGGAGTTAGATGAGGCGGTGAGAAAAGGTATTAGAATTCGGCTCCGACCGATTCTGATGACCGCAATGACCACAATTTTTGGATTATTGCCCTTAGCATTAAAGATTGGTGAAGGTTCAGAACTCTGGTCACCATTAGGCAGAGCCGTGATTGGTGGTATGATTGTTTCAACCTTTTTGACTCTGGTATTTATTCCGGTGCTATATACTTCATTTGAAAAAGGTGCGGAAAAACGCCGCCAGAAGCGATTAGCCAAACAGAACTCGTAGCGATTTAGATAGGAATTGCCACCGAGGCACTGAGGACACAAAGAAGAAAAGGGATTATCTAATACAAAGATATTAGCCGAAAAATATGCTAAGTTCTGGTTAAATCCGGTTGCCCTTGCTAAATCGATAGGTTATAATGCTAAAGAATTGGGACAGCTACGGAAATTGGTAGAAGAGAATCATAATTTATTTAAGGAGAAGTGGTATGAATACTTCGGCGGTTAAACCGATTACAGTCTTTGCGACTGAGTTGCGATTCGATAATGAGACACTACACGTCCGGCTTTCGGATGGTCGTGAAATTAGCGTTCCTCTCGAGTGGTTTCCCAGACTACGAAACGCCTCGGCTGAACAGAGAACCAAATGGCGATTAATCGGTAACGGCGTCGGAATTCACTGGGAAGAGATTGACGAAGACATCTCAGTTGCGGGATTGTTAGGATACTAAAAGAGCCGAGAGAACGCCTGCTAATTAACCAGATTTTCTCGGTAGGTTCGATTCTCTGATTTCTCTGCTATCTCTGTGGTTAAAACCTTTGTTTCGTGTCTTTCGTGTTTGCTTCTCGCTATGGCGAATTGGCTTGTTCTTTTTTTTCTTTCTTGATTTCGTGCTTTTCTTTTTTGGCTCGAATGACCCGCCTTTGGCGGTTGCGTGGTAAAATTACCTCTAATTTCTCTGCTGTCTCAGCGGTTAAATTTTCCTTTCCGAGTCTCGGTAATTTCTTTAATACTCTTGAGCTTTCGTGGTATTTATTTCAGGGCTATCGTTCATAACTATTGACAAGCGAACCCTTTTTATTATACACTTATAGAAATGAGATAAAAGGAGGCTTAAATGAAGAAAGGTTTTTGTATTCAGCAAAAAGCAATATGCGGTCAGCAGACCGCGGTTTTACTGCTAACTGCTCTCTGCCTCCTCCCTGCTCTCTTATTTAGTCAATGGCTGGAAACGACAATCCCAGTTGGAGAAAATCCAGAGGCTTTGTGCTGGAACTCGGTCGACAATAAAGTTTATTGCACTCATCGTGTGAACGATAGCGTCACAATCATTGACGGAGTAACCAATCAGGTGATTACAACTGTTAAAGCGGGAAGTCACCCTTGCGCCCTGGCTTACAATCTTAGCAATAATAAAGTATATTGTGCTAATTGGCTAAGCAATAATGTTACGGTAATAAATGGTGCTACAAATCAAATTGACACTACGATTCCAGTTGACGATTGGCCTAGTATTTTGCTCTGGAATCCAAAGGATAACAAAGTCTATTGTGCCAATTGCGGGAGTTTTAATATATCAGTGATTGACGGCTCAACCAATCAAGTTGACACAACTATTTCGACCAGGTTTTGGCCCTTAGCCTTGGCGCTTAATACCACGGACAATCGTATTTACTGCGGAATAGAAGCAGTTAATGAAGTCATGGTTATCGATGGTTTCAATCAGCAAGTTATTGCTCGTATTCGGGTTGGTGAAATGCCTTTCGATGTAATCTGGAATTCGATTAGCAATAAAGTCTACAGCGCAAACCAAATAAGCAATGATGTCACGATTATTGACGGCGCTACAAATCAGGTAATCAAAAATATTCGGGTCGGAGGTTCTCCTAATATTTTAGTTTATAATTCGACCAACAATAAGGTATATTGTGTTGGTTCCGATGGTTTGTGCGTAATTGATGGAGTCGGCAACTCGATTATTACAGTCGTTCCTGGAATAAGTTCTGATGCCTTAATCTACAATCTGATTAATAACAAGATATATTCTGCTGATTATTGGAGTAACGATGTGACAGTGATTGATGGGACGGGTGATACTATAATAATGACGCTTGGCGTTGGAAATGGGCCAATTGCCTTCACCTGGAATCCTGTTCAGAATCGAATTTATGTGGCAAATAAGAATGGCTCAAGTATCTCGGTGATTCGGGATGAGATTCCAGGGATTGAAGAACGCACTATGCTTGACGCTGGACGTTTGGCACCAGAAATTTATCCGAATCCGGCGAAGACCGTGATTCGTGTCCGTTATCCGCGGTCCGATAAAGGTAGCCGCCTGATTCAGGCGATTAAAATCTTTGATGTGTCAGGAAAATTGATAAGAGAGATTGCTTCTCCGCCTAAGGCGGATCGCAATGACGAAAGAATAGAAATATCTTTAAAAGGAATAAATCCAGGTATCTATTTTCTGCAACTTGGAACCGTCGAATCGACTCTTGGTCGAGTCGAAAGACCCGACCTTTGGCGGGAAGACCCTACTCGGGAGGTCAAAAAGTTCCTTGTCGTTAAATAAGAAGGCAATCCAGCAGGTGACCTCCTAAGTCGTTCCCTAAATGAACCCGAATAATAATAACAAAAATAAAATAAGTCTAAAAGACTAAAAGTAATTGACTCTACAAGATTAAAAACCAAACAGTTGCTTGACTCGTGTTGTAAATTTTACTACTATCGTTTATGAAAAATACAACGATTAGTCGTCTTTTTGGCTCCAAGCTTAGAGCTAAAATACTCGGCTGGTTTTTCCTGCATACCGACGAACGCTTTTATGTTCGACAACTGGCTGGTTTATTGAAAGAAGATTTGGCAAATTTGAGTAAGGAGCTGAAAAGATTGGAGCAATTAAATATCCTTGGTTCTTCCAAACTGGGTAATCAGAAATATTATTATG
This sequence comes from Caldifarciminota bacterium, assembly GCA_029880025.1. Taxonomy (GTDB): domain Bacteria; phylum Hydrothermota; class Tepidihabitantia; order Tepidihabitantales; family JAOUPE01; genus JAOUPE01. The sequence continues at coordinate 1,201 of JAOUPE010000175.1, read as the reverse complement.
TTAACGAAAAAAACCCGGTATTTGTTGAATTAAAGGGATTGGTAATTAAAACGATTGGGCTAATTGATGTATTGCAACAAGAATTTAAAGAGATAAGAAGTAAAATAAAGCTGGCTTTTATTTACGGTTCATTCGCCAAAGAAAAGGAGAATCTCAAAAGTGATATTGACCTATTGGTTATCGGCGAGGTAAGTTTCGGTGAAGTAACCGCAATTTTAGCGAGGGCAGAGAAAAAACTGGGAAGGGAAATAAATCCAGTGGTAATGGATGAAAAAGAAATGAAAGAACGACTTAAAAATAAGGACCATTTTTTAACCAGGGTATGGAAGGAGCCAAAAATTTGGCTATTGGGAAATGAATGAGAAGCTAAACGAATGGGTAAGAAATGGTTGGTTAATAGAACATAAGACGAGCCGACAAGAGATTTCCGAACTTTTAGCCGTAGCCGATAGAGATATAAAGGATGCTTCGATTGAAGACTTAAGCCTGGATGCACAATTTTCGATTGCCTATAGTGCAATTGTTCAATGTTCAAAAGTAGTTCTAGCCGTAAGCGGCTATCGAGTAACTCGGGAATCCGCCCATTACCGAAGTATTCAAGCTTTAGCAATAATATTAGATATTAGTTCCGATACTATAAAAAAATTAAACGAGTTCAGAAAGAAACGAAATATTGTTGAATATGATAGAATTGGGTCTACCACGAAAAAAGAAGTGGTGGAGATTTTAACATTAGCGAAGGAAATAAAAGAACAAACAAAAGAATGGATTAGAAAAAAGAGTCCGGAATTATTAAAACATCAAAATTACAGAAACCATAAAAGGTGACCCAGGAGGTAGCTCCCGAGACTGCTGACATTTTTATATTATTGGTCGGAGAGGCTTCCAAACCTCGATTCTTTTAACCGCAGAGATAGCAGAGAGAAGAAATTAACCACAGAGGACACAGAGGAGGAAGAAATTTAACCGCAGAGAAAGCAGAGATATCAGAGAGAAGAAATTAATCGAAAAGAGACCGAGATAAAAGAAAAAAATGTCGGAGAAGCATCCTTGCCTCGATTTTTTTATTATATCGGGACTGGGAAGTCCCTCCTACATTGTCTTTTTTATTGCAGAAAATAAGGGACATTTTGGGGTCAACAAACAAAAGTCAAAATTTAACCACCAAGGACACGGGAAAAAATCTTAACCACGAGATTAA